>CAJHIR010000062.1 GCA_905067535.1 Candidatus Argoarchaeum ethanivorans | reverse complement strand
TTTAAATAAACTATTGACTTATATAAAGCTTTCTTTTTAAGGGGCTTTGTGTAAAAAGTCAATGATTCTGTGTAAAAAGTCAATGATTCTGTGTAAAAAGTCGAATTTTTGGTGAAAGAGCAGTTGGTGCAAGCGCGGGTGGAGCATGATAATACACACACTAACTTGTATATTCATCATTCATATACTTGAGCGTAATATTAGTTAATATTTGAAGATTTAGAAGATTAAAAGATATTAAATATTTGATTTGAGTGTAGCAATTACAAGATCTTTTTCCGCTTTTGTTCTCTTGTTGACTGTTGCTACTTTATGAAGTGTGTCATAATGATTATCTTGAACAGACCCTATTACTTCAAAACCGATGTTCTTATACAGCTTTACAATAGCATCAAACGCATAACCATATATAAAATCAAATTCATGGTAAAATATATAATTAAGAATTAATTTTAATAATGTATTGGCATATTTATTCCCATGTTTTTCTTTTGCAGTAGCGATTATATCGAGAAACAAACCAGTGTAATCGCCATGTGTTTTTTCATAAAATTTGATAATTGAACAAATCTCATCTTTATCCTCCACAAGGTACACCTTAGCTCCTGCGTGCATGTGATCTTTATAAAAATCTGTTAGCAATGTTTTGTCAATACGTGGGTCTCCACACTCGAAGTCCTTTTCTATATCACTTGGTGTTATTTTCCGAACAATTCCTTTTGAATATATTCGGATTGGATAGCTGCTCCACGGAAAATATACTTTAGTATCCTTCTCAGTCTCAAAAACGAAAAGATTTGGGACAATTGATGAACCCCGACGCATCAAAAACGAAAAAAATTTTACATCCTCTGCGCCGATATTTTTCAATTGAGTATATACTTTTATAAAAGAGTTCCCAGTTATAGTTGTGTCTTCGCAAACAAGTATTTTTTTACCTATTATATCCGATTTGTTAAGATTGATGAGGTCTTCATTTTCGAATGGGCATAACAATACCTTTCCAGAAAAACCTCACTCAAGTAACCCCTCTACAATATGTTTTCCACCATCTCCAATTCCCATTATGGTGTATAAATCTAAACCTTCATGAGCTAATTTAGTATAAGCTTGACTCAACCCATTGCTGACGTTGTCATCGCCAAGGAACATTTCTCTCAAATTAATCACTCACAAAGAAGGTTTTATGCTTCTTTATTATACAGTGTTTGTGGACTGGCCATCGGAGACTCTTCGACTATTTCTCCCCATTTATCAGCCAAACAATCAATACACATGCCGTTTATTTGAGGGTGTTCTTCACCGAGATGTGCTTCACATATACTACATTTTGAGACCATTAAATTACGTACTGTATCATGACGATTTTCCATATACCTTACCTCACTATTTTTTATGTTTATGTTCCATCTGTATTTATACATTTCTTTGTTCAATCGTCGCGCATGGTTACTGCTTTTTTACCTCAATATGCCTCACCTTATATTCGCGCGTGTTTCATCGGTTGTCACCGTAAACAGGGGTTGTAAAGTTACCGGGTGTTGGCATTGTTTCGACCTAATTGTGTATTTAGGACATGCCATACTGTAACAGTATAGGTATATATATCTTCCGCTTTTTCCCGATAGGTTTCCCGATAGCGTTTTCGTGGGGAATTATCTTTGTTCAATTGTTCATTTTTCTCCTTCATGTCCTCAACCACCAATAAACTGATTTCCCTTTTGTCTTACGCCTAAGTAGTTTTTTCCCATACAACCTAACAAGGTATTTTTTTGCAGTTACCCATGATAACTTTGACCTCTTTGCTATATCCGATGTACTAAGCGGTTTATTCGCATAATATAAGACATTAACGATTCGTTTTTCTGTTGGTGTTGTCATACTTTAATTAATTGAATTGTTACCTTTTTTTCTTCTTTACTATCTGGTGCTGGTTTAACCAACTTGAAATGAACTCTAAAGTCGCCTTTATTGTTTTTATTAATTTCCATTTCGTCTGATATTTCCAATGGAATCCTTGCCATTAATTGCCGACCATCCCAAGACAGTTTAACATCCTTTTCTATTGTGTATTGTTCAGGCTCTATTAATTCGCTTATTCCCTTTGGAAGAGTTAAAGAATCACCTAAATAATCTTTTTCTGCAATTTTTTCTTCTTCTTCTAACTCAATCATATCATTTGATTTCTTCATTAAAATCTAATTTGTTATCGTACGTCAAACTACTTAAACCTACCTATCTAAATTAATTTACGTACGAAAACCACGTTAATTATAAATACTATTAACTCTAATAGGTAATCGTACGATTATTAATTAACCGTCAAAAGGAGTAAACAACCATGATACTAAACTCAGAACAAATTGAAGCAAGAAAAGAAAGAGGTCTGCAAATTGCCAAGACCTCAAGAATCGAGCATGACATGGAAGGCTGGAAAGTCCCAAGCCAATCAGGTAAGGGGTACTATACAGTTGCAAGCAGTGGGCATGAAACAACATGCACGTGTCCTGATTGCTAGACAAGAAATGTCAAGTGTAAGCATATCTGGGCTGTTGAATTTATTGTCACGCATGAGATGGATGTTGATGGTAATGTAACGATAAAAGCCACTAAGAAAACATACTCTCAAGACTGGAAAGCATACGATAAGGCTCAGATTAACCAGAAATCTATATTGATGGAATTGCTAAGAGACATAACAGGTAAAATTCCACAACCAGAATATACATTTGGCAGACCAACTCTACCAATGAGTGATATGATTTATTCGTCTGTAATGAAAGTATTTACAACCTTTTCATTAAGACGGTTCATGGGTGATATGGAAATTGCACAAGAAAGGGGATACATCACCAAAACACCTTCTTATGCTTCCGTTGGTCACTTTTTGCAAAAAGAAGAATTGACACCTATGTTAATCGACATTGTGAAATTAACAAGTATGCCATTGGTAAGTGTGGAATCAGATTTTGCAGTCGATAGTACAGGTTTTGGCACAACGAATTTCCAGAGATGGTTTTCATTCAAACACGGTAAAGAAATCAGGTCAAAGAAGTGGTTAAAATGTCATGTAGTGTCTGGTGTTAAAACCAATATAATCACCAGTGTAAAGGTCACATCTGAATTTGATAATGATTCACCACAATTAATTGAACTGATAAAAACAACGGCAGAACATTTCGATATGAAAGAAGTAAGTGCGGATAAGGCATATCTCGGAAAGAAAAATCTGGATGCCATAGATGAATTAGGTGCAACTCCGTATATCCCCTTCAAAGAGAATAATAAAGCAAGAGGGAAGGGTAGTGTATGGAAAAAGATGTATTACTATTTCATGATGAATAACGAAGAATTTTATGAACATTACCATAAGAGAAGTAATGTTGAGACCACGATGCACATGATAAAGTCAAAATTCGGGGATTCTGTTAAAAGCAAATCATGGACTGCACAGGTGAATGAAGTATTGTGCAAGGTGATATGTCATAACATCTGTGTCGTAATTCATGAGATGTTTGAACTCGGAATTAAACCAAATTTTAATTTCTGTGTATAAAGTCAGGAATCTGTGTATAAAGTCGAGTGATTATCCGACTTTCTACACAAAGCCTTTTTAAGGGGGCTGTCAACTTATCGGGTGTTATACCAGAACTCTAATTTCTTTCATGCGTTCAAACACAGAACAGCAGACATTATACCTGAATACACAACCAAGTCAAAACAATGCCAACACCCAATAAGTTTACAACCCCAGTAAAGCAAAAACTATTTGTAATGACATTTGAAAATAGATGGTAATGCCAAACAGGATCTTTTTATTGTTTGTACTTACACTGCTGGCTTTAATCACCCCTTTCAATGTTTCAGCATCAACTCTGCACGGGACGGTGTACGATTGGTCAACATTTGAACCACTTGAAAATACCATCGTAGAGATTAATACTACGCCAGTTCAATCAATGGTGGCAGTTGACGGCTACTACAACTTTAGCCTGCCACAGGGCAGCTACCAGATAACTGTGAGACACTACAATAACGGAATTCTTGAGCACACGCTAATTGAAAACGTCAGTATGGAAACAGAGGGCGGCTTCGTTCTGGACCTGCTGATGCTGCCTGCAACAGAGTTTGAAGAGACGTTCATTGATGACATTGACATTTCAGAATCAATAGTAATACCAGAAAAGAGCAGCCAACAAACACTGGTACTAATAATAGCTGCAATCGTTATTATTTTAATCTTCGTAGTTCTGCTTTGGAAAAAGGTGTTCACCGAAAAAGTATCACCTGTACTACCTAAAGAGCATCAAGCACCTGCTTACGAGGAAGATAGGAGAGCACTCTCCATAGAAAGTACACCTGCTGCACTTCCGGACGATCTACGCAATATCGTGAATATAATCTCAAAAAACGGTGGGCGCATGACCCAGAAAGAACTGCGAAAACATCTTAGCATCTCAGAGGCAAAGACAAGCCTTATGATAAGCGATCTTGAAGATAGAGGCATTATAAATAAGATAAAAAAAGGCAGAGGAAATATTCTGATTTTAAACAGATAAACGCAGTTTATGTTGAGTTATGCTTAGCCAAACGCCGATGCAACCACTATCTGCCAATCTCAAGGAGCCTGTATATTTTGTTCATTTGAAGGTTGTTTTGCAGCAGTTTTGCGAGATTTGTGTAAGGGTCCTGTGTTTGTTTTATGGGTGTGTATAGCTGGTTTTTTTGCTTGTGAATGTACTTGAGTAGTGCGTTTGTGATATCTACATTTTCGAATAGTCCGTGCAGGTAGGTGCCGATCACGAGTCCGTTTTTGCTTGTGCAGCCGTCGTCTGTGAATGCTGGTTGTTCGTTACCTGCTGTTGTTCCCATGTGAATTTCGTAGCCTTTGACTCTTGTTCCTTTGAGTCCCCCGAGTATTGGTCCGTTTGCTGTTACTGTTTTGGTGACCTGTTTTGTGTATTTGTGGTACTCCTCAAAGGTTGTGTGAACGTTTATGAGATTTAGTCCGTTTATCGTGACGTCTGTTTGTGTTGTGCTTTCGATTGATTTATCTGTAATAGTTTTTCCAAGCATCTGGTAGCCTCCGCAGATTCCGATTATTGGGGTGCCTGTTTTTGCGTGTTCTTTTATCCGGAGGTCCATTTTGTGTTTTTGAAGTTCTCGGAGGTCGTCTATGGTGTTTTTGGTTCCTGGTATAATGATTGCATCCGGGCTCTTAAGTGGTTCATGTGGTTCGATGTAATTTATTATCGCATGCTCTTCTAATGGTTCGAAGTCTGTGAAGTTTGAGATGTGCGAGAGACGTATGACTGCAATTGTTATATTGTGGTTGTGCTTCACTGCTTGCTTGTCTTTTATCGAGACTGAGTCTTCGGAAGGTATACTGAGTTTTGTGTATGGAAGTACGCCAAGTACCGGGATGCTTGTAAGTTTTTCAAGCATTTCTGTTCCCGGTTGTAATAGTTTCAAATCACCCCTGAATTTATTTATTATGGTGCCTTTTATTAGTGGTTTTATGTCGTTTGGTAGTAGTTGTATTGTGCCGTGTATACTTGCAAAGACACCGCCGCGTTCAATGTCGCCAACAAGTATTATTGGCGGTTTTATTGCACGGGCTGTTCCAATGTTCACGATATCGCGGTCGTATAGGTTTATTTCCGCAGCACCGCCTGCGCCCTCTATTATTATAAAGTCATGTTTTTGACTGAGCCGCGTGTAGGCATCTTTTACGATGCAGGTCATTGTGTGAATGCTGTCGTAGTAGTCGCCTGCAGTCTTGTCAGCATATATTTTTCCAAGTACGATCACCTGACTTGTTTTGTCGCCTCTTGGTTTCAGGAGCACAGGATTCATGTCAGCGGTTGGTTCTATGCCTGCCGCATGTGCTTGCACTGCCTGTGCCATACCAATTTCGCTGCCGTCTCTTGTTATCCACGAGTTCAGGCTCATGTTCTGTGCTTTAAACGGCGCGACGCTGTAGCCTTGTTCTGCAAGTATGCGGCAGATACCTGCTGTTATGATGCTTTTGCCGACGTGGGAACTTGTCCCGAG
>CAJHIR010000061.1 GCA_905067535.1 Candidatus Argoarchaeum ethanivorans | reverse complement strand
GAGCGTCGTAGCAAGGTTGCTCATCGATGTGAGTGTTGACGGGTGCTCCTCCCCAAGTATCCGTTGCATTATCTCAAGCACATGCCGATACAACGTCTCTGCAAGCCCGTATGTTCCTCTGCTATAGTCGTACCGCGCAACCCCACCTGCAAGGCATGCTGTCCTGAGGTCATCAGCCCGGTCCATTAACTCCCTCGCATGTGCAACGACCGGCTCAAGCGCGGCATGGTCTCTTGGGTCTTCTGCGTCATCTCGGAACGCGGTCGTCAGCACCCGAACAGCCGCATCCCGCAGTTCTTCGGATCGCTCTGGCTTTGGGTCTCGGAATCGCATGGTACGGGAGATGAGCGTGTGAACCGACCATGCGCCCGCGTCTCCTTCCACTCGTTCTGCAAGGGAGAGTCTCTCTGCCTTATTGATTGCGAGTTCAGCCCTCCGCCTCCCTGATCGCTCATCGAGGCTGTCCACCAAAGAGAACACGGAACTGATAAGCGTTGCAGGAATCGGGGCTACTGCAAGCTTTGACGCCAGTCGCAGAAAGTCCAATCCTTCTGGTTCGAGGCAATCGATGCTCTTTAAGAATGTGCTTGCGATGCTTGCCTCATGCCCGTGCGGAAGTGTTCCAACGAGTTCACCAGCAAATTCAAGCACATCATCGTTACTGGTCGAGCTTGCTAACTCACTTTTGAAATCAGCAAAGGGGGGGACAACAGAAGACGCGTGAATCGCAGCTCCTGCCACATCCACAGCAAGCGAGTGGTAGCCTAAATCCTCGGCAATTCCCGTCGCAGAAACCTCCTCTTCTGCGTCCTTGGGCTCTCGCCACAAGGTTAGAAGCTCGTAAGCCTCACCTGGCGAAAGGACGTCCAGACGAACCTGTGATCCAAGAGAATCATACTCCTGAGACCTGGTGGTTATAAGCGTCTTGCCAAGCGGATGGGGCGCAAGCCACCTCTGCACAGTCCCCTCATCCATTCCGGAAGGGAGATCGTCCACCACCCAGAGAAATGGCTTTCCTCTCTTCCCAAGTTCCCATAACAGACTCCCTTCGATCTCTTCAGGGCTTCTACCATCTACAGGGATTCCAATAGCAGACGCAATCTGCCTGATCTGCCCCTCACGCGCAGCCTCGCGCTCGTCTGCACCAATCCCGGTCTTGGAATCATCGTTTCCAAACGCGCTTAACCAGAAGACCCCGCCCGGAAACGCGGCTCCGAATCGCCGTGCATACTCTTCTGCAAGCAGCGACTTGCCAACCCCGCCCATGCCGTGGACATAGTCAACCGAGCTTGCAGCTGGAGCGCCTGTGATGACCGAGTACTCGGAAGCGTGGAGGGCTGAGTGGATCTGCCACAGGTAAGAGAGCCTGCCCACGAACCTTGAATGTCCAACTCCCTTCCTGCCGTACCATGCCAGTGGTTTCAGCGCGCGAATCTCCCCGAAGACGCCGGCGATTCCATTAACATGGGCTTTCACACTCTCAACAATCTCGCGGATCTCATCAGGACTAACAGGTACCGAGACCGGGTGATACAGCGCATCCCGGATTTCAACAGGATGGATTTCTACGTGAACTCCTTTTGGCTTGATTATCCGTATGCGCCTCTCTGGTCTCCCACCACCCTCCTGCTGGGAAGCAAGGAAAGCGGCAGTTAGCTCCCACTGGCAGGCACGTGAGCGCTGGTAATTCCGGGAGTAGTACGCGAGCAGCACCTTTGATCGGGCAAGACCTTCAACGATTGATCCGGTGATGCTTTCACCTCTTTTGACCTTGGTTTCGTCTATCCAGACTTTCAACCCTGCGCCTCGAAGCGCATTGCATATCGGCGTCACCTCATCTTTGTCCGCGTCTGAGTAACTAAAGAAGATATCATACATCAGGCCATGTCTCCATAACTATTCCTATTTCATCGCCTCTATTTAACCCAGACCCAACTGCCGGATCAGTGAGGCTCTTTGAGACACTACCCAAGTTTTTCAGTGAAATCACCACATCCTCAAGTTTTATATCGCAGAGTACGTGGAGCACATCCTCTCTCGCCCTCTGATTGGCTCCGCGGTTAAATTCATTGGGATGTTGACCACACGGTATTCTGGAAAGATTTTGTCTTTCAGGTTCTGGTTTTGCAGATGCATGCCTACCTGCTCTTGTCTTCCGTTTTCATAGAGAACTTTCAACTTTTCACCGATTTTTATATCTTTTGAACCACCAAGTTTTCACATCTTGTTTGCCCAGTGATCGATTCTCTCTAACGGCAGAAAGGTTTTTTATTGAGAGAGAACTGTAGCTGGATCTTAGGTTGTACAATGATTAAATTGAACTTTGGTAGCTTTCTTCCTCTTTCAACTGTTGACTGGTACGGACGCGCGGTGTGTGTTGTTTTTTTTCAGAGGCTGTCCTATCAGGTGTAGTTACTGTCACAATTTTACACTTTTTAAGAGTGAACAGTTAATTGGTGTTGATGTTGTAGAGGACAAAATATCGCAAGCGTTAAAATTTATCAGCGGGGTTGTGTTCACTGGCGGTGAGCCGTGTGCCCAACCGGAAGCCTTAACGAGTTTGTGCGAGTTTGCCAGAAATTTGGATCTGACAACAGGTATTGAAACCAATGGTTTTTATCCTGATGTTCTCGCGTCACTGGTAGAGAATAATATTGTAGATCGTGTTTTTCTGGATGTCAAAGCCCCTCTTTCAGATCCTGCTTCTTACGGGCGGATTATCGAGGGCAATGGTGTTGATACTTCGTCCAGAGTAAAGAAGTCTCTTGAAACTGCAGACGGTATTGTTGAAGTGAGAAGTACTCTTTTTCGCTCGTTTGCAGATCGTGATTTTGTTTTGAGGATTGCAAAGGATATTTCATCTGTGGACTCTGTGTTTGTGCTCAACCAGGGAGATCCAGATCACGCATGGCGTGAGAAGATTCGGCTTGAAAAGCCTTTTTCACGGGACGAAATGATGGAGCTTGCGCGGGTAGCTCTTGATTTTGTGGATGATGTACGAATTCGCACGCGTGAGAATGGTGAAGAGAGGGTAAGTTAGGTGCCGTCATGAAGTAACTATAAAGCAACTTTGAATCCATAAAAGTTTCAATTTTTTTGAAACGTGTAGGAAAGTATAAATGCAACCATGTTTTCTTGCTACAGTTGATTTCATTACGATAAGTTGATTTCCTTAGACTTCGTTTTTATTGTGTGTCAATCAACGACCCAGTTTTTAAATAGCGGGGCATCATAGGATGGAGATCGTGTGTTTGACGAGCGTGGGCAGATGTGGGGTGGATGGGCGTGAATTTAGGAGCAGTAGGATGATGAATCAAGCGTAATTTTGCACATAAAGCCGCGTTTGACCTTAAACTCTCAATGTAAGTAATGATATTTATATGATTTATATATTAAATAAGTTAGAAAACAATAGTCCTAACTCGTCAAGTCAACAAATACGTGCAATATAATTATTTCTGTAATCCCATCGTTTTTTTGAGCGTGAACACTCTTATAAGTCAACGGACAATCAACGACACCATCCACGTTAAAGGGAGACGTTTCGTTTGTCTTTTCCTTCCTTTTTTGCAATGCATCTTTAACAGCCGATATTGCCTTCTCGATAGGTTTCGACAATACATAGCCCAACATAATTCCATAGTTATGCCCCTTGCTATATTTCCCGCCTATGAAATCCATTACACCTTCTTCCACATAGGGGCCTGCGAGGGTAGCCACCATCCCCCGAAGACGTTTTGCTTCAACTGCCAAGTAGCTATTGGAACGGTAATCATCCCATGTAAATCGAATATCTAGCTCTGATAATTCATCGGGATCGCTAAGTATTCCTGGAAAAATATCGACACGTATGCGGTGTTCAGTCTCATCTTGTTCAGCATGCATTTCAGCTACCAGTTTTCGGGTGATGAGGTTTTCAAGGGTATCGGGACTAAAACTATAGTTCCGTTTAATACGTTTTGTGCCGGATATTAACAGATTCAAAGCAATTTTCAGGTATGCGCTGGGTATCGAGAATGATGGCGCACCAACACACCCTGTCCGTTCATAATACCCCATCCACAGCCTCCATGTGCTCCCGAATAATAGTATCCGCATCATTCAAAGCTGCCGATTCTGACCAAAATCGTTCTTCCGATGGTTTGATAATGTAAAGATGTTCTCTTTCATATACTCTAAGATGTCCCCGAACGTAAACATGTTCTGAAATTTGATTTCGCAGGTTTTTTGAAATTTCGATTAATAACTCTTCAAGCCCTTCAATCTTCGTTGTTGAATTTTTTTGATTCGATGTTGTTTGAGACACCTGTTTGAACTCTACGACTGACAATGGCGAATCTTCCCTAATGTCATATAGCGTATAATTGAGAGTTTTTCCCTCGAATTCCAAGATGCTGTTTAGTTGTTTGCATAATCTATCTGCATATCTTTGTAATTGATTTAAGGTGGGAGGTTTGAGACTTCTTCTCATAGTCTTCGCTTTTTTTCGGTTTAAATATAAATCAATTGTATACCGGATCGTATCATCTACAATAATATGCTCATTCTCATTTAATTCATATAAGTTGCAGATGGATTTGAATAATGAGTCTTCCAGTTCCTTGCGTTCTGACGGTGAAGCTGATCTCCAAGATTCGCAAAGCTTATTTTCGATAGTGATCACTTCGCCCCATCTATCGTCGTCCAGATCAAGAATGGACTCAGGTACTGGCATACTAAGCCAATCACTACTCTCTATAAGTCGCTCAAACCACCCTAATTCCCGACTAAGCATGAATGCCAGATAGAGAGTCAACTTGCTGTTAAAAATCGCATTAATTCTGTGAGCGTATCGCACATCTACACCATCAAATGAAAATCCAATGTAACTTTCAGAATAAACAACATTTTCTGATGTAAAAGCACTACATGGTTCCCCACTTTTTATGCTTCTTCGAACAATGAGTGCTGGCCCTTTGTAAATATAAATCTCTCTCGGTCGCTCTAACTGTTCATATTGGAATTTTGGTAATTCGCTAGAATCTATAGAATATTTATAATCCTCTTTAGCCTCTAGATTTGGATAACCAATGTACTTAGTCGCAGGATTCGACTTATCGCCTTTGCAATAGCCTTTCCCATATTTTTTATCAGTGATACCAATTTCATGTAAAACCTCCTTCAGAGTAGGATTGCAGGTTAACTTTTTAATCAATTCAAAGTCACTTTGAGAACCCATAAATGCTATTTTCCATAGGTGTGGATTGTCACGCAGTAGAATAAGGGAGATTGTTTGGATATCTGGAGGGTGGATAACGATTTCACCCCGCTTCTTTATCAAAGGATACCATTTAGGGCAAATGTATGTGACACAGGAATCGTCATCCGGAGGTCGCGGGTTATAAAAAATTACGCTGCCTGGCATTCCCGGAGCCCCTCCACTCCTTCCGTGTTTTTTACCGCCGAACAATATCTTTTCTCCAGATATATCAGAAAGGTTAATCGCCATAAAAATTGAATTATCCTCTAAAAATGAACTCAACCAGAACTTGCCTCCTGTTCCCAACTGATAGAAGATCCTACTGGAAACAATAAAGGCAATTCTGGTATCGACACTGGCGAAATCCCTAACGCGATCCATAATGCCTTGATCGGGTTTTAGATGAGGGATATTTTTTTCCTGACAGTATTCGAGTAACCATTGTCTGCCAGATTCGAGATTTTCCGGGTCTCGCGGTGCTGTTTTTTTATTTAACTCAGTCCATGGAAGGTTTCCTATGATGAGATTAAATTTACGGTCTGCGAATGGCTCATTCTGATTGAACACGTGCTCATTATTGGCTATATCTTGATTATAAAGCACTGGATGATAGTCCCCCTCACATCCTGGACGATAGATAAGTTTTGGGAACTTGATATCCTTCGGGTCAATAAAACTCTCATCTAGCTCCAATAATGCCAGATAAAGACTAAAAGCGGTGACTTCAATCGCACCCTGTTCGATATCCACACCATATATCTGGTTTAGTAATATATGGCAAATCTCATCACGATTGGGCGTTCTACCCAATTTAAGTCTCCGCTTCCAGACAAGTCTCCGAAAGGCATCTACAAGAAAGACACCTGAGCCACAAGCAGGGTCAAGAACGCGAGCGTCATCCGGTAAATCCAACATTGCCAGCG
>CAJHIR010000060.1 GCA_905067535.1 Candidatus Argoarchaeum ethanivorans | reverse complement strand
CTGACATGCCCTCCCTCTTCGTTCCCGCTTTCCTTTGATTTTATATTTTTAGCTTTCATATCTTTCACATTCCACCTTATTCATTACCTTATGTACATGACAATACATAATATCTCATCATGTATTAACCAAACCCTCACGAGTCGTTGCCTCATGCATGAAGTATGAAAACCTATGTACTGTTCTTGTTTCATATTATGGAGAAACAAAGAAATAAGGTCTGTGGAGCCGGACATTCACAAGAGGTTTCTCGTGGCAACGATTCTTTTTAGAGATGGAGCTAAAGCAACTGAACGATTTGGGATGGCACTTGATGAGGTTCTGAAATTCAAGGGATGGGTAATTGAGAGCGATTGTGAACAGGGAAATGTATGAAGAGAATGGAAATACTAAATCAAAACCTGTCAAATTTGATCGGACTTCCTCACCGGTTCAAATGACTGAACAGGATATGATTGATACGCTATCGAATGCAGGATATGTTATTAAAAAGAGAGATGCACGGGGGTGCATATAGCCACCACGTTTTATGAGTGATCTAAGTTTTTCACAGGAATAAAGAAGAATCACCAGTCATGGGTCGATAAAATTTTGCATCCCAAATTGATAATAGTTCCAAGCTTTTATCTAACAGGAAGTCGTTTGTGAAATAACCATGCAATACTCACTTGACATAAATATACAACTAAAAGGAGGTATGCTTGACCCAGAGGCAGCCGCGATAAAACAATCCCTCGAACGCATCGGATTTAAAACCAGAGAACTCAAACTTGCAAAAAAAATACAGGTAACAATTGATGCAGAAACAGAAAAAGATGCAGAAAATACTGCAAAACAGATGTGTGAACGGCTGCTTGCAAACCCGGTAATCCATGACTACACGATCGCAGTAACAGTGGTGAACCAATGAAGTTTGCAATTATACAATTTGGGGGCAGCAACTGTGATTACGACGTACACTACGTACTAAACAACGTTGTTGGAGTACAGGCAGACCTTATCTGGTACAAAGAAAAACTGGCAAACTACGATGGCGTTATAATACCAGGGGGCTTCTCCTATGGCGATTATCTGCGGGCGGGTGCCATTGCAGCACGCACACCCATCATGCAGGAAGTAAAACAGATGGCAGCTCAAGGAAAACTGGTACTCGGCATCTGCAACGGCTTCCAGGTACTGACTGAATCAAAACTCCTTGAGGGTGCACTCATGCTAAACAGATACCCTAAATTCGTCTGCACCCAAACACAGCTGAGAATAGAAAATAACAACACACCCTTCACCAGTAAATTCAAAGAAGGCGAACTAATCAAGATTCCCATTGCACACATCCAGGGAAACTACTACGCAGACGAGAGCACCTTAACCAGGCTTGAATACAATTTACAGGCAGCACTGCGATACGTAGACCAGAAGGGCAAAACCACAGACACCGCTAACCCGAATGGTTCAAAAGAGAATATTGCAGGCATACTAAACCAAAACAAAAATGTCCTCGGACTGATGCCGCATCCGGAACGTGCTTCAGAACAAATACTTGGAAGCAGTGACGGGATTAAAATATTCAAAAGTATGGTTGAACACGTACAAGCACAGGCAGAATAGAGTATTTCATAAAAGTGGCCATAAGATTACATCTGCAATCATCGTATGTGTTGTACTATTGCCCTTGTGCTGCACAGCCTGCATTCTTCAAAGTTTTTAATCCGTACGATTTTAGCATGAATTCCTCTTTTTTTCAACTTTTCTGATAGTTCTTCTTCCTTAAAATGCTGATTATAGCCAAGTGTTATAATGGCTGGTTGTATTTCTTCTAATGGTTTGAACATATCAATTGCATCCCCAAGCACTGCATAATCAACAACTTTCAGTGCTTTTACCACCTTCAGGCGTTGTTCTTCCGGAAGAAATGGTTTCGGTTTATGTAAAATCATACTTTCACGTGCTACGATCACATACAGTTCATCACCAAGTTTCCTGGATTCACGAAGGTATGTTATGTGTCCCGGATGTAAAATATCAAAGGTCCCTGTAGCAAGTACACGTATCAAAACAATTCACCGCACCAAATCATGTCGTGGCTTACTAAATAAGTAATTGTCCATATCACAAAGAGCGAAATCACTCAGTTAATAACTGTTTATTTCGATAATACAAAGTAATATCAATATATACCAGTGAAGCATTGAGGGCATACAAACAAATTACGATATCAAAGCTAAAAATTAGTTTATGGATAATTCCTGCAATATATCCTACAAAAACCACACACAGAAATAAAATACTTTTCCCAGCAATTTCTCTTGATTTATACGATTTATAGATGGAAAATGGCCAGGCAATGCCAAAACATATTAACATTATAACTTCGAAGATGCTCATCTTAGAAAGCCCCGAAAGGGTTTGAACCTACAAACTACGTTTGCAGAAAACAACACTGAAACAACAATAAATTAAAGCTCCGGTAGAGATATGAACCTACAAACTTCGTTTGCAGAAAACAACACTGAAACAACAATAGATTAAAGCCCCGGGAGGGATTTGAACCCTCGACCTAGAGATTACAAATCTCTCGCTCTGCCAGTCTGAGCCACCGAGGCAATATTTTTTGTCTTTTAGTAATAGAGATGTATAAGCTTTCCTATCTGAGTTGTATCACAAATCACTTATAAACTCTTCCTCTTGGTTTTACCCGAAAGATGTAAACTATTTTTCCTTCTTCATCAATAATGTAGAGAATTCTGTAATCTCCAACTCGAATTCGATAGCCTTCATCGCCTTTAATCTTTATCGCTTCTTTTGGTCTCGGTTCTATCTTCAGTGATTCAACAGCCATGTAAATTCTTTTCAGCGTTGATTTAGGTACTTTTCGTAGCTCTTTTTTGGTTTTGTTTGCGATGAAAATAGAATACATCAGAGCTTTTCTTCTCTCTTCAGTTCTTTCACGAATATATCCCAATCTGTAAATTCTGTTGGTTCTTTCATCGCCATGCCAAGGTCGATTTTATCTTCTAACAGCTCAATGTACCCCTCTAACTGCTGAAAAGTTTTGATGTCCAGCAGGATGGCTATTTTGTTTCCGGATTCGTTGGTTACGTATTGTTTTTTCATGCGGAGCATTTTTATAACCTCATATTTAGATATTCAAGATACTGGGGGCATATTGCCAATACCACCAAGAGACTTGTTCAGATACTTTCGGCTTTTGATATAACTTCTAAACTCGTCTTCTTTTATAGCAAGCCGACTATTAGTAAACTCGTCCGGACTCGTAAAACTTTCGTGAAGTTTCAGACTGGACTGAACCCCCATTTGGTAGACATTAAGTTAAGCTAATATATTTAAAACCATCGCCTTCTCAAAATCAACTGGCGATTTGTAGCCAATCGAAGAATGAAGGCGTTTTGAATTGTATACATCTTCAATGAAACGATCAATGTTCTGTAATGCATCATTGAATGTTCCGTATTCGTTCAAATAAACTTCCTCATATTTCAATGTCTTAATGAAACTCTCAGCAAAGGCATTATCGTATGGGTTACCCTTACGACTCATACTTATCTTTATTCCATGCTCTTTCAAGCAGTTAATATATTCATGAGATGCATACTGAACACCCTGATCTGGATGATGAATTAGCCCACCCAGAACGTCTAACCTTCGTGTTTTCAAAGCATTATGAAGGGCATTTAGTGTCAATTGAGTATCAATATTTCTACTAAGCTCCCAACCAATACATCGTCTGCTGAATATATCTATAATCATAGCCAGATAGACGAATTCTTTCGACAACTGTATATATGTTATATCAGCTACTCAGAGCTGATTGATATGAGTAACTTTCAGGTTCTTTGCCAGATTTTTGTAAACCTTTTCACCATGATTTGAATCCGTAGTTATTAGTCTGAATCTCTTTTTCACACACACGAGAGTGTCTTCTTTCATGATTCGATTTACTTTTTTGTGGTTAACCTGAAAGTTCCGATTATGGGGTTCTACAGTAATCCTTCGATAACCGTACCCAGTAAACTCAATTGCAATTTTCTGAATCTCATCCCCGGGAGTAATATTATAATTATCCTGACGATTATGCCATTTTGAATAATTTAACCATTTGTAATATCCTGATCTGCTGGTATCAAGCGATTCAATCAAGCACCTTTGAATCGAAGCTGTACAAATTGGGGGTTGCTGTCAATTTTTACAATCTCACTAATTATACAGGGACGCCACACTGCACCCATTTAGTATTTCATTTAACCAGTTCCTTGAAATCTTCATCATCCCAGAGTTTTTTAAAATCTTTATCTTTCTTTGCTTTTTCTTTGAAAGACGGGTCAATTTCCACTGCCTTTTTAAGATCGGAAAGCGCATTTTCTTTGTTGTCTTCACGAGCATAAAAACATGCACGATTAAACCATGCGGGAGCATAATTTTGTTTTAGTTCGATTGCTTTTTCATAGTCTTTGAGTGCTTCATTGTGTTCACTAAGTTTGTCAAGTATAACACCTTTGTTGTACCATGCATCGACATCATCTGGTTTTAGTTCGACTGCTTTCTTATAAGCTTCAAGTGCTTCTTTATTTCGACCAAGTTTACCAAGTGTAACGCCTTTGTTGTACCATGCGAGAGCATAATCTGCTTTTAGTTCAATTGCTTTTTCAAAAGCTTCAAGTGCTTCTTCATGTTTACCAAGTTCATCGAGTGTAACACCTTTGCCCGTCCATGCGAGAGCATCGTCTGCTTTTAGTTCAATTGCTTTCTTATAAGCTTTAAGTGCTTCTTCATTTCGATCAAGTTTGCCAAGTGTAACACCTTTATTATACCATGCTGGAGCATAATCTGCTTTTAGTTCAATTGCTTTTTCAAAAGCTTCAGGTGCTTCTTCATTTCGATCAAGTTTACCAAGTGTAACGCCTTTGTTGTACCATGCGAGAGCATCGTCTGCTTTTAGTTCAATTGCTTTTTCAAAAGCTTCAAGTGCTGAGTAATATTTGCCCCTGTAATAAAAGGCACGTCCCTGATCCATATAATCTTCAAACTTTAATGAAACTCCAAGCATCTCAAGAATCTCAAATTTACGAATAAATTCATCAAGTTTTTCTGTTTGTTTTTCTGAAGGTTTTTCTGAATGTTTTTCAATTATGGATAAAATAGGCAGATCACCCATTCCACTGCGCAGCGCGTTTACATCTTTTTCTGCACCTTCTCGGACTTTTTGTATAGCATCTGCATTTTCTTCAGCACCTTTCCTGATTTTTATCCACTGTCTGCCTTCAGCAACACCGAAACCCAGAGCTATCATAATAATTAGCGTAATTAACGCTACCAACACCCCAATCGATGTAGCAACTATATCGAGAATACTTAAAGATCGGTCAAGGCTTCTCTGCGCCTCAACTATAATATCTGCCCCCACGACCCCACCGTTTGTTTGATTTTCCTGGGCTGAAACAGCATAAATTAAATTAGAAGTGCTGACAAGTACTAAAAATAGTAAAATCAGAGTTTTTCTTAAATCAGTCATACTTTGTTAGAACTTCCTGTTTTTTTTCATGAGCGAAAGTGAAGAGAAAAAAATTAGTGCTGTTCTTTTTCCCTTGTCTCAGTCTTCTATTATACCTTGTCCTTTAAATATCTTTCTGGCTTCTTCAAGTGTGAGGTCGTCTGGCGGTATGATAATATCTGATTCGACGATTTCCCCATCTGGTACTGGTGTGCCGTGTTTCTGCACGTACGATATTAATTCAGGATATGTTTTTTGGAAGTTGTCGTAGTCGTCCTTTTCCACGATTTCTACAATTAGGTTGTCTATCGTGTTAAGATCGTCGATGTATGCGTCTTCTATGTGGTACTGTCCAAGTCCCATTAATCTGGCTATCATTATTTGTTCACCTCTCTTTGCAGGGCTTCAAGCTCTTCGTCCACTGTGCTTTTCTGTTTTATGGCTGCAAGCTCTCGCTCAATTGAGTCCCCGCTTTCAAGCGTGTCTTCAAGCGTGCCTGTTTCAATCAGTTCGTCAAGCGCCTCTGATCTTGCGCGCATATTTTCGGTTTTGTCTTCAGCCCGTTGTATGGCAAGCCCCACATCAGTCATCTCTTCACCGATGCCGCTCACTGATTCTGTGATTTTAACCTGTGCTTCTGCTGCCGAGTACTGCGCCTTGATTGTTTCTTTCCTACTTCGGAAGGATTCAACCTTTGCCGAGAGTCTTTTCTCGGTTGCTACGAGTTTATCCTGTTCATGCCCCATATTCACTATCTGCTGGGTTAGCTGTTCGAATTGTGTTTGTTCTTGTGCTTTAAGTGTGAGTGCTGTTCGTGCAAGGTCTTCTCTTCCTGCTTCAAGAGCAGCTTTTGCCTGCGAGGTGTGTTTGTCAATATTTGCCTGTAGTTTTGTGCGCTGTATTTCCAGTCGTTTCTTGGATGTTGCCACCTCTGCCACGCCGCGCTTTACTTTTCGCAGCATTTCAAG
>CAJHIR010000059.1 GCA_905067535.1 Candidatus Argoarchaeum ethanivorans | reverse complement strand
AACACAACGATGCGACCTCTCCGCACAGAGGTTTTAAAACCCGGTATAAAAGAAAGCCATAAGTAAGTTGCCGACATTTGGAATGTATCATGAATAGCATAATCGAATATCGAAAGGAGGCGATAGAGAAGATAGAGACGCTATCTAAAAGCAAATTAAAATCAGCACTTGATTTTGTTGAATACCTTGCAGAGTGAGAAGAGCAGGATGAAACACTGGAGATTTTGGGAAATGAGGATGCTATGAAAAATATCAAAGATGCTGATGAGGCTTGGAAGGATAAAAGAAACGATGAATTCATTTCATGGGGGTGAAAATATTTGAGGATAACTATCTGCTTTAGAGGTTACAGGCATGCCAGGAAATGTATCTTATGGATAAAATGATACCACCTATTGACGAAACCATTGGAATTGAGACGTATGCTACGAGTAGCGATGGTACCGCAGGCATTCTCAAAAGTCAGATTGATGACTTTGTTGTAGAGGAAATCAGCAACCGGGAAGAAGAAGAAGAGAGCGGGAAGTATCTTATTTTGGAAGTTGAAAAGCGTAACTGGGATACCTACAAGTTGATTCGCGACCTCTCTCGCATACTAAAAGTAAGCAGGAATCGTTTTGGCTGGGCTGGAACCAAGGATAAACGTGCAAGCACAAGACAGAAAATCAGCATCTGGGACATGGAAGAAGAAGAGATAAACCGAATTCGTTTGACAGATGTGTCTTTACGCGTGCTTGGACGTTCTAATAAAAAAATAAGCCTTGGGGATTTGTATGCTAATAAATTTCGCATCACTGTGCGAAAGATACCACATACCATAGATGAAACAATTAACAGAATAGAAAAAATCGAAAAAGAGCTTGTTGAGGTCGGGGGTGCTCCCAATTTTTTCGGGGTGCAGCGGTTTGGAGAGATCCGTCCGATTACTCATCTCGTAGGGCGAGCAATCATTGAAGGCAATTTTGAACAGGCGGTGATGATTTATCTTGCAAAAGTCTATGCAGGTGAGAGCGAGGAGAGTCAAGAGGCACGAAAGTGTCTTGCAGAGACACACGACTTTAACCGCTGCATAAAATTATACCCAAAAAAACTCAGCCACGAGCTTGCAATGTTACACCATCTTGCTAAAAACCCAACCGATTATCTTGGGGCACTTGCAAAACTATCAGAAAACCTCCAGCGCATGTTCGTCCATGCATACCAATCCTACCTGTTCAATCTTACCTTAAGCAGGCGCATAAAACAACAAATTCCACTGAATACGGCAACTCCCGGCGATATTGTGTGTTTTAAGAACGCTGTCGGGCTTCCGGATACAAGACGCATACAAAAGGTAACAGACCAGAACATTGAAGGCATGAATAACCTCATAAAGCGGGGACGAGCTTTTATCACAGCACCTCTGTTTGGGTATGAAACGCATCTATCAACTGGCATTCCTGGGGAGATAGAACAGCAGGTGATAGAAGAACAATCCATCAAGCTAAAAGATTTCAATGTCAGAGATGCCACAAAGTATGCATCAAAAGGGCTCAGAAGAGAGGTACTTATACAAGCAAACCGAACATACAATGTGACCCTCGATGAACTTAACAGCGATTATTGCAAGCTGATTGTTGATTTTACCCTCCAGAAGGGAAGTTACGCGACAACGCTGCTTCGCGAATATATGAAAATTTGACTTCATTTTAACGTAGAGTACCAGTATTTTTTTCCATCAAGGAATTTATCGACACCAACTTTTTTAATTCTTCTTAAATTCTTTAGATGGGCATCCCCGTGACTGATTTTTAAAAAGTCCAGCTTTTCACACGTTTCAAAATCACTGCATTCCCAGCACCCTTTGATACCTTTTTTCTGGCAGCATTTTCTAATCTTGCAAAAAGGTGGGCCGCCACCGCCATTACATGCGTTCTTGCAGCGGAATTTTACCATTGCTCCCAGTACCTCATAGCACTGCCCGTAGTTTTCAAATACCTTGAAGAATGAAATGGTAGACATAAATTCAGCTGTCTTATCAAACCTTGACTGCCTCAATTCCTTTCTAAGATCCCTTGCCAAATCAGCAAGCTTCCCCTTGTATGCAAAGCAATCTCCACAGTAAAGACCGCAGTATGCAATCAGGTTTTCGTCAATCATCGTACCCATCCACATCTAACTGAAGATTTTTGTATTTCTTCCTCTGGTATTTCGACCATTTTTATCACCTTAAGTTCAATATGATTTTTGATTATTTATAGATTGACACATATTATCCCTAAGCCCCAACCATGTTGCATCCAAGTCCACACTATAAAATCACATCACCCACATCAAATTGCAACGACACACCATACTCTGCTGGTCAGGCACATTCAAAAATCTAAAAGTTTCATCTGGCTGCA
The DNA here is from genome assembly GCA_905067535.1 of Candidatus Argoarchaeum ethanivorans. The sequence goes on along the minus strand of CAJHIR010000059.1, from coordinate 4,185 downwards.
CTCCTCTGTATTATTTTCTAGTGATTTTTTAAAAACTGCACACACCGTGTGCGAAAACAACTCTCGATTGCGCTAGCAATCGAGTGCATAGAAAATATATATCGAATTTCAGTAGCAAGTGAATAGGATGCGTTTATACTTTCTTATACGTTAAGAAAATAATCAAAATCACTGGTTTTTTAGATGCTGCCATAATCTATTAGTACTAAATCAAATTATAAAGAAAAACCGAATGATACGAGTTACTACGTCTTCACGCATACATCTCGCGCTTATTGATCTGAATGCATCACTCGGGCGGGTTGACGGTGGTATTGGCATAAGTCTGGAAGAGCCAAACATCTGCATCACAGCAGAGTTATCAGACAGTACAGTTATAACAGGCGATCGCATACTTGCGGAACGGATGAAGGCAGCAGTTAGAGCGGTTCATCCAGGCGCAACGCCGCGAATCCATATTGAAGAGTTTTATCCATCACATGCCGGGCTTGGATCTGGCACACAGGCAGCACTTGCGGCAGGAATGGCAGTAAACAAATTATATAACCTCAAGCATAATGTCGTTGAAATCGGGAGGATGGTAGGACGCGGCGGCACGTCTGGTATCGGCATTGCTGCCTTTGAGAACGGTGGTTTTATCCTTGACGGCGGGCACAACTTCAGTGATAAAAAAGCTTTTTCACCATCATCGGTTAGTCGTGCAGATCCACCACCAATACTCGCACAATACGAATTTCCGGACTGGGACATCGTTCTTGCTATACCAGACGTGAAAGGTGCATCGAGCAAGAGAGAAGTTGATCTATTCAACAAAATATGCCCGGTCCCACTTGGTGAAGTACAAACACTCTCTCACATAATACTTATGAAAATGCTGCCAGCAGTAATAGAAAAGGATTTTAAAGCCTTCGCGGATGCAATTGGCAGGATACAACATATCGGCTTTAAAAAACACGAAATAATCCAACAGACCGATGAGGTAAAAAAACTTATGAACATCATGTCAGAGGTGGGGGGCAGAGGTGTTGGACTGAGCTCCTTTGGCCCAACTATCTATGCTGTAACTAAAACACCTGATGAGGTGAAAAAAGCTGCTGAAGAATTTCTTAATCAAACTATCGGGGGCAAAGTAATCATCACCCATGCATGCAATCATGGAGCACTTCTTCGTTAACCGTTACGTCCAACACTAATCATTGCATCCAGTGCCTTCTTAGCCCTAACACGTATCTCCTCCGGGACACTTACTACATACTGATTTTTTTCAAGAGCATCAACAATGTCTTGAAGGCTTATCATTTTCATGGCAGGACATACGATGTTACCGGATGCTAAATAAAATATCTTTCCGGGGTTCTCCCTGTTCAGTCGATAGACGAGCCCGTTTTCTGTTGCTACGATAAACTCATCGTGTGTGGTGGATTTTACATATTTTACCATACCATCTGTACTAAACACATGATCGGCAAGAGCTATTACCTCGGGACGACACTCCGGATGCACCAGCACCTCTGCTTCCGGATGCTTTTCCTTTGCAAGCAGCATATCAGACTCTAATATCTGGTGATGTGTTGGGCAGTATCCATCAAAGGGGATGATGGTTTTATCACTGTGTGCTGCTGCATACAATGCAAGATTCTTATCTGGCACAAAAATAATCTCATCAGAATCAACAGAATTTACAACATTAATAACATTAGAAGATGTACAGCAGATGTCGCTTTCAGCCTTTACAGAGGCACTGGTATTAACATAACATACGACAGCTGCATCAGGATGCTTGGCTTTCAAGCTTCGAAGTTTGTCAGGTGTTATCATAGCAGCCATTGGACACTGTGCACACAATTGTGGCAGCAACACGGTTTTTTCCGGGCACAGTATGGCTGCACTCTCTGCCATAAAATCAACACCACAGAACACAATCACTTCAGCATCAAGTTCTGAAGCTTTCTGGCTTAATCCGAGAGAATCACCAAGATAGTCTGCTATGTCCTGCATCTCGCGCCTCTGATAGTTGTGGCAGAGTATGACAGCATTCCTTTCTTTTCTCAAGGTATTGATTTGTTCAATTAAAACATTCATAATTATAAGCTAACCGTTTAATTAGATAAAATGTTTTCTGATGGTTGTGGTTGTGAAGTTGTTGGGTGTTGGCATTGTTTTGACCTGGTTGTATATTCAGGTATAATGTCTACTGTTCTTAGGTTTGAACGCATGAAAGAACTTAGAGTTTTGGTATAACACCTGAATAAGTTGACAGCCCCTACACATCAAGAAACTGCTCAATTCAGATTCCCAAATAGAGACCACAGAAACAGCTATGTATTTTGTACAGCAAATATACGTTGGTTAATATGAGTTGTCCGAGTCTGTCTCTCATGAAAGTAAAGAGGAGGTAGGATGAACGAAAAAAAGTATATCATTTATCTGGATATTCTTGGATTTAAAGCCTTGCCTGAGAAACTTGCGAAGAAAACAGGATTCGAAGAAGACATTATTAGGCAAGATTATCTGTCAGATCCTTTAGAAAAGAAAATAAAAGAGATGGAGAGAAAAGGAATTCTAAGACCTGAAGACAAAATGGAGGGCTCGGACAACTGCGTGCTGATGGTTGATGATATCCATACAGCATTTGGACTTGTTGAGAAATTCACAACGATTAAGATTCCGCATAAAGATCACAAGTTCATTCCTCTTGAGGTGGCTTTAGGAACGGAAACAATTGATGAGGACATTGAGGTAACTCATAAAAACAGGAAAGAAATAATAAAATTTTTGAAAGAAGATATTATTAAGCCATATCGTAGTTACTATAAAAAGGAGAATGATGGTGATACGATAAAGGAAACTTTTGTCCTTTTTACACCGGCATTCTTTGATGAATTAGACCTATTGGATAAAAAATACTGTGAACAAATCTCGTACAGCAACAAAACATTTTTCGTTGCAAATTTAGAGAAAATTAAGCAAAAATCCAGAATTTTTGATTTTTTGAAAAAAATAGGATCTGAAGGTAGTAATAAATTGTATGGAAGAATCAATGAAGTGTATGTTCCTCCATCAGAGTACGAAGACATTGCGAGGACGTTAAAAGAAAAGAGAATCGTTTTTATTACTGGCACTCAAGAATACGGAAAAACATACACCGCTGTCAAGCTCATGCGGGAGTACTACAATAGCGAATACGAGCCGGGATGGATTAAGGGCGGAGAACGAGAAGAGAGGACTCTGGTTAGAAGAAAGTTAGAAGATATAAAAACAGAATTAAAGCCCAGGCGTATCATCTATTTTGAGGATCCATTTGGGAAAACAGGGTACGAGAGCAGAGAGGGTTTAGAAAGGGGAATTGGAACCACAATAGATGCAGTGAGGCAGGTTGAGGATGTCTATGTGATAATAACCTCGCGCGAGGAGGTTTTTAAGGAGTTTGAAAGAGAGAAGATATCTGCAAAAGAGCTTGAAGAGTTTGAGGAGAAATTGAATATAAAGAAAGCCTCTTATGACTATGAAAGAAGAAAACAGATTCTTCTCAACTGGGCTGAAGCGGAAAGCTGCAAATGGCTTGGAAATAATGAATTAAAGGAATTTGTTCTTAACGCTATAGAAGATGAAAAAAATTTGCCCACACCTCTGAGTATAAAGGAATTTGCTAGAGCTACGTTTGACATAGAAGACGAAAAGAGACTGAAAAATGAAATAAAAGAGAAATCGAAAGAGACATCAAAGGCTTTTGCAAAAGAGATAAAAAATATGACGAAAGACAAGATATTATTCCTGTCATTCCCTTTTATTTCCGAATATTTTGGAGTTGATCTTAGTAGGAAAACTTATTGGGAAATGGTCAGGGAATTAAAGTTAGAAGGTGCCTGGCAGTTTGACAGGGTTCTTAACTGGTTTAAGGATGATAAAATTAACATCAGTGGCAACCATATAGGATTTTCTCATCCCTCTTATTCTGAAGCTTTACCGTATCTCCTCACTGAAGATGGATATCCCACACCGATAAATGAAAAGATTTTTAGCAAATTACTCATCAAACTCGCAGAAAAGGATGAGGCTGCTTGGACTGTTGCATGGGCGGTAGCTTATAATTTCAATAAGTTTCCTGAGGATGTAAGGAAGTTACTGTTCAAGCTTGCAGAAAATGATAAGGCTGCTTGGGCTGTTGCAGTAGCAGTAAACGAG
>CAJHIR010000058.1 GCA_905067535.1 Candidatus Argoarchaeum ethanivorans | reverse complement strand
GAGTGCAAGAAAATAACGCGTGATGCATTCTCGTCATGTGTCAAATTTCAGTAGCAAGAGATGGAAGTGTGTTTATACTTTCCTATACGTTAAAAAATTACTCACACATTATAACAACATTTATGTATTGATTGATACAACCAAAATATAACTGAGTGTTACAATCTATAATTAATGATTGATTACTCTGGTGGTATAAATGTCTTTAAAAGCTGTAACCTACTGCAAGCAATACAGACGTGCAAATGTTCATACTGTTGGATGCAATTTCAAATGTAAAGGCTGTCCATATAACTCAAACAAAGAATCAATGCATCAAGAACTGGGCATTGAACAGGTAACGAATGCACTCAAGTCTCTCAATGTTAAATGGGTGCATTTTGTTGGTGGAGAGCCTACTCTCTGTCAAAACATTGGTAGTATCGCAACATTCTGCCATGAAGAGCTGAATGTGAAAACTAAAATAGGCCACTCGATGGGCTGGAATATGCCTCCGGATGATATTGATGCAATGCACATTACAATAAAAGCATACTCAGATAAAATTCACCGGGAATACACAGGAGTGTCAAATTCAAGGGTCTTGGACCATTTTAGACGAATTTATGATCAAGGCATCACTGTAACCACAAACACAGTATTTATCCCGGATCTTATTGACGTGCATGAAGTGGGGAAGATAGCAAGATTCATAGCAGAAGTGGATCCACAGATACCATTTCATATTATTGGATACATGCCAGTTCAAGGAGCACCATGGCACTCTCCGGACCAGAAAGAAATGGAGGATGTAAAACAAACTGCTGAAAACTATTTAGAGGAAGTTACTACCTCATGTTTTCAATCACTAAATGAATATCACATAAAAGTAAAAGAAAACCCTGTGTATCAAAGCGTGCGTGTGGCATAAGAAGCACTCATGCTCTACCAGTATCTACTTAAATCCATATTATTCATCATAATAGGCGTCGTTTTTGCAAACATTCTGGTAGAAACAAATATCACAGCAAAACTCAACTTCCTTATAAAACCACTGTGCAGAGCATCAAACCTTCCTGATGGTGCAATCGTTGCAGTACTCACATGTCTTCTTGACTCTACTGCAGGCAAAGCAGCGCTTGCAGAACTTTACAGAAACAAGCGTATCAGAGAAGATGAAACCATCACTTCGGTGGTATTATGCACTCTTCCGACAGTGCTTGGGGAATCATTGTTTAGAGTGCATGCACCAATAGCATTAGTGTTTCTTGGACCAGTACTTGGCAGCATCTATGTTGGGCTAAATATATTATCGGCACTAATGCAGGCGGCAGCGGCTGTTAGTTACAATAGAATCAAAGTACATCCACGTCACAATCAAACAATCGATCAACCACTGCCGCAAATAAAAACACAGATTAACAAAGAGATTATAAAAAAAGGTATTAAAAACTCTGCAAAAACACTGCGAAAAATTATGCCCATACTAATTCTAACAACCACTATCATCTGGGCGTTGATACAGACTAACAACCTCTCTCACATAACAAAGATTTTCACACCGTTTTTGAGCTGCATACAACTGCCAGGTGAATCAATCACTGCACTTGCCGCACAGTTTATTCACTTCTCAGCAGGATATGCAGTTATTGGAAGCCTTCTAGCGCAAGATCTTATCACACAGAAACAAGCACTACTCACACTCCTAATCGGAAGCATGGTTGTGATAACTATGATCTACATCAAGTACAGTATAGCTATGTACATAGGACTCTTTGGGAAACTTGGCATAAAAATAACACTGATAAACTACAGTGCAAGCATGCTTGCAAAAACACTAATCATAATCGGGGTAATGTGTGTTTTTTAAATTCCATCGAAAACACACTGATTCGATTATCTATACACACCTGACAAAAAAATACCGAAATATATATACGCTATGGCATTCACACGTAAAAGTATCATCTATGTTGGAGGTATAAAAATGGAAAAAAGAATAGTAATAATCGGAGCAGGCGTTGCAGGAAACAACGTATTATTATTTTTGTTAGAAAACAGAAAAGATGAAAAAATAACAGTACTAAAGAAGGAAGAAATTGCTTACTTCTCTACCTGTGGCATCATGTATCCACTGCAAGAGGTGCATGGTTTAACACTCAAAAATCTTGTCTTAAAAGAATCAAAAGCATACATTGACCAGGGTGTTGATTTTAGAACCAGTATCGAGGTTACTGGAATCAATCTTGATGAGAACAGTATTGATGTGGGAGGCGAGAAACTAAAGTATGATGCGCTGGTGATAGCGACTGGAAAGAAGCCTTTCATTCCAGAGATTCCAGGAACAGATCTTGAAGGCGTCTGTACAATCAGCAACGAAATAGATGCAGAGCTTACAGAAAAAGCAATTAAAGATGAAAAAAAGAAGAACGCTGTGGTAATTGGCGGGGGAATGATAGGGCTTGAGGCAGCAATAGCACTCTTAAATAAAAACAAAAAAGTAACGGTTATAGAAAAAAATTCCCATCTGATGCCTGCAATTTTAGACCCTGGCATGTCAGCACTTGTAAAAGACAGGCTGGAAGAAATTGGGATACGATTGATCACTGGCAAACCAGCGACATCGATCAATGGAAAAGAAAAAGTGGAAGGTGTTACTGCTGTTGATGAAGAAATACAAGCAGACATGGTCATAGTAGCAGCCGGGGTCTCCCCAAACGTTGATTTAGCAAGAAATGCTGGAGTGGACATAGGCGAGCTTGGGGGAATTGTTACTGGGCCAGGACTTCATGTGAAGCGAAACGGAAAATATCTTAGCAATGTATACGCAGCGGGTGACTGTATAGAAGTAATTAGTGGTGTTACCAACCGTTCGATGTTGTGCCAGATGGGATCAGCCGGAGCAGCAGAAGCAAAAGTAGTAGCTGATAACATTCTTGATGGAAGTTCCGTGTTTGAACCGTGCTTTGCCCCAACATCAATTCCTGTTGCAGGTCTGAACATTGCCACTGTTGGAATCACCAGCAGCAAGGCGGCAGAGTATGGAATACAGGTAATAGAGGGAAAAGCAACGAAGATTGCACGATCAGGATATTTCCCAGGTGTGAAAAATATAACCTTGAAGCTGCTATTTGATACAACTGGTCGATTGGTAGGAGCACAGGCAATCTCAGGGGAGCCGGTTGCCGAGAGAATGAACACGCTAATGTATGCAATTAAAAATCGCATGAACGCAAAAGAGATGTTGTACATGCCACGGGTGTTTGATGCCTCGGTTGCATTATTGGTTGATGTCACGATCAATGCTATCACAGATGCATTGAAAAAAATGTAAAAATGTAAAACAAATAAATTAGAGGTTTGAATATGGATATAAAAGAAGTATCACATGACACAGATGAACTGGTTAAGCACATGCATAAGGAATATCCCGGGCTTACAAAGCCGCTTACTGACCTGTACATAAAAACCGGTGCTGAAGGAGTGCTGTCAAAGAAAACAAAAGAAATAGTTCTGGTAACTCTTGCAGTTGCCTCGCAGTGTGATTACTGCATAGTGTACCATGTAAAACGTGCACTCAAAGCAGGCGTTACCAAGGATGAAATGATAGAAGCCTGCTATCTTGCAACCCTTGTATTTGGCACTTCCGCATGGATGCACATAACAGATGTACTGAAAGCAATCGATGCATTCAAAGATTAAATTTTAATATATTTTATTTTTATATTTTTTTGTAGTTTATTCAATTCATTGAAATAATGCTTTTTTTATCAGGCGGAACAGGCACACCAAAACTTCTCCAGGGTGTAAAAACACTACTGTCACCGGAAAACATCACAATCATTGTTAATACTGCTGAAGATACGTGGGAGTCGGGAAATCTTGTATGCCCTGACATCGACACCATACTCTACCTGTTCTCTGGCCAGATCGATGAAACAAAGTGGTGGGGGGTAAAACAGGATACATTCCATACACACAACGCTCTCAAAAAACTTGGCGAGAGAGAGCAAATGATGATAGGAGATACTGACCGTGCAACACATATCCTGCGAAGCAATCTCATCAGAGCCGGAAAAAACCTGACAGAAGCAACACAAATCCTTGCAAGACAGATGCACATCAAAGCAAATATACTTCCAATGAGTAACGATTCCGTTGCAACCACGCTGCACACAGATAAAGGGTGGATGCACTTTCAGGATTTCTGGATAACAGAGAAGGGTTTACCACATATTAAGCAGGTGCAAATAAAAGGAATTAAACGTGCAAAGATAACAGAAAATGTTAGAAATGCAATAGAATCAGAAGATACAATCATTATAGGGCCAAGCAATCCTGTAACAAGCATTGGTCCGATTCTAAAACTCCGTGGAATGAAAGCTCTTTTAAAAGACAAAAAAGTAATTGCAGTAAGCCCAATAATAAATAATGAACCTGTCAGTGGACCAGCAGGGAAACTTCTTTCCGCGGAAGGATACCGTGTGTCGAGTGCTGGTGTAGCAAAATACTATGGAGATATTCTCAGCCTGTTTGTGATAGACAAACAGGACAATACATCACCAGAAGACTTCGATGTTCCAGTGGTAAAAACCGATACTATAATGACATCCATTAAAAAAAGCATTGAACTGGCAAAAAAAATCATTGAATTACAAGCTTGACTGCTTGCCCGGGTCCAAACACTTGTTAGCGCCAGAATTTCCAGCACCAAACTTTTTTAGATCAACTTTGTTCAGTGGGATTTATGTGTTATGAAGTTGCATAGCAGTTCATATTTTGGTGAAACAATATGCAGCTACTAATTATTCACTCGGATTTCCTGGAGTATGAAACAAAAGAAGCAACACCCATGGCTGAAAAAATAAGTGACGACATGCGTTCTAAAAGAACAGATGAAGCACTTGTAGCTTTCATTGCGGTTGAAAAAGTGGATGAAACTAACCAGGGCGAAGTTGTGCGCAACAGTTGTGAGGAGATAACAAGGGTTGCTGGTGAAGTAAAAGCAAATCGTATCGTGCTGTATCCTTATGCACATTTAAGCTCAAATCTTTCAAAACCAGATATTGCAGTATCGATGTTAAAAGAGATGGAATCAGAGCTAAAATCAGTTTTTGAGGTGCTGCGTGTTCCTTTTGGCTGGTATAAAGGGTTTACCATCAAATGCAAAGGACACCCGCTTTCAGAACTCTCCCGCACCATCCGCCATGCTGAAGATGTTCCAGTCGAGGACGTGGTTTCGGAAGCTGTTAAAGCTGAGGAAAAAGCAAAGTCAAGCTGGATGATTCTTACACCCGAGGGTGAGCTTATCGAGATTGAGAACTTTGACTTCACGAGTCATGATAATCTTAAGATTTTTGCAGATCATGAAATAAACAAGAATCGTGCAGTGGATAAAGTACCGCCACACGTGAAACTGATGCGCCGTCTTGAAATTGCTGATTATGAACCTGCCTCTGATCCTGGAAATATGCGATTTTACCCAAAAGGACGGTTGATTAAAAGTTTGATTGAAAACTATGTACTCGATGAGGCAACACGTGCTGGTGCAATGGAAGTTGAAACGCCACTGATGTACGACATGAACCAGCCGACACTAAAAAAATATCTTGACAGGTTTCCTGCGCGTCACTACTCAATTGAATCTGACAAGAAAAAACTGTTTTTGCGGTTTGCAGCATGTTTCGGTCAATTCTTGATGAACCATGACATGACTATTTCTTATCGCAACCTACCGTTCAAAATGATAGAACTTACCAGGTATAGCTTTCGAAAAGAGCAGCGTGGTGAACTTGCAGGACTGCGAAGACTTCGAAGCTTTACAATGCCTGATATGCACACACTCTGTACTGATATGGAGCAAGCATTAGAAGAATTCTATCAGCAATATAATATGAGCATGCGCATGTTGGATACCATAGGAATTGATTTAAACGACTACGAGGTAGCTATTCGTTTCACCAGGGACTTCTATGAAAACAACAGGGAGTTCATCACCAAACTTGCCAGAACAGTAAAGAGACCTGTTCTTGTAGAAATGTGGGATGAGCGTTTCTTCTACTTTGTGTTAAAATTCGAGTTTAACTATATCGACTGCCTTGGCAAGGCAAGTGCACTTTCAACAGTACAGATTGATGTGGAAAACGCTGAACGTTATGATATCGACTACATTGATTCCAACGGGCATGCTGCAAGACCGTTGATACTGCACTGTTCCCCAAGTGGAGCTATAGAACGCTGTATGTATGCCCTGCTTGAAAAAGCACAGATGATTGCAGACTCCGGTGCTCTTCCCATACTCCCACTCTGGCTTTCACCTACACAGGTGCGTATTATACCGGTAGCAGATCACCACATCGAATACGCCAAGCAAGTAGCATCACATCTGCGGCGATGCCGCGTGGATATTGACGATCGCAACCAGAGCCTCGGCAAAAAAATACGCGATGCTGGTAGAGAATGGGTACCTTACGTTGTGGTTGTTGGGGACAGCGAAGTTAAAAACCAAAATTTAACAGTTACAATCAGGGCAGAATCAGATCCAAAGAAACCAAAGAAGGTGGTGATGACTGCTGTAGAACTTGAGCAAATAATAGACAAGCAGATAAAAAACACACCCTATAAACCACTTCCACTCAACATGTTCCTTTCGCTCAG
>CAJHIR010000057.1 GCA_905067535.1 Candidatus Argoarchaeum ethanivorans | reverse complement strand
TGCCCCCGTTTTTCGAAAACGAGGTTCGTGACATCATAAACTGCAATGCCATATATACAATGAATGCCTAAGTGAGATGTCACAGATTATAGTCTTCAGCAAAACCAAGTCCAGAAGCACAAGATTAACACATGAGTAATCTCGTGAAAATCTGTGTGATCTTGCGGTTTTAGTAAATTTGTAGATTCAGGCTTTTGCAAAAAAACTATAAAGATTGAGAAGGTAGAATAAAAATGGACCCAGATGCAGCAAATGTATTAAAAGATGTAAGTTCTGAGCTACTTACCTGTATGCAGTGCGGCACATGCAGTGGAAGCTGTCCATCAGGTCGCTACACAAGCATGGTCACACGAAAGATTGTTAGAATGGCTCGGGTAAACAAGAAGGTACTGGACGATAAAAATCTCTGGATGTGCACGACCTGTTATACCTGCCAGGAACGCTGTCCGCGCCAGATTAAGATAACAGATGCGATCCTTGCAATCAGAACAATCACAGTACACGATGGTTGCATACTTCCGGAACACAGAAGGGTAAGCCAGCTGGTACTGCAATACGGTCATGCTGTGCCGATTAACGATGCAGTAAAACAAAAACGAAAGAAACTTGGAATGGAAGCTCTTCCGGAGACTGTTCACAAGTATCCGGATGCACTTCTTGATGTGCAGGCAATCTTAAAATCATGCAAATTTGATGAGCTTGTGGCTGAAAGACAAGAGGAGTGATTATGATGGAAAAATTATCTCTCTACCTTGGTTGTATTACTCCAAACCGATACCCTGGAATCGAAAAGGCTACTAAACTATGCCTTGACAAATTGAACATCGATTGGGTGGATCTAAAAGGTGCGTCGTGTTGTCCTGCACCAGGTGTGTTCAGGTCGTTTGACAAAACGACATGGCTTACACTCGCAAGCCGAAATATTGTACTTTCGGAAGAAATGGAGCGCGATGTCCTGACCATTTGCAATGGGTGTTACGCATCTCTTGCAGATGCTAATCGCGAACTAAAAGAGAATCACACACTCAAAAAGAGCATAAATTCTCATCTTGATACTATCGGTAAGAGCTTCAAAGGGAGTGTGGATGTCAGGCACATTATTGAGTTCTTTTATGCTGAGCCTGGACCTCAAAAAATAAAGGAGATGATTCCAAGACCTGTGAACCTCAAGGTTGCTCTGCATTACGGGTGCCATCTTGTAAAACCATCAGCGGAACGGAAGCTTGGAAGTACGGAAAATCCAACATTCTTTGATGAACTAATCGAAGCTACAGGTGCAAAGAGCATCGATTATCCGGACAAGATGGTGTGCTGCGGGGCAGGGGGAGGTGTCAGGTCTGCACTTCTTGACCAGTCTCTTGCGATGCTAAACCACAAACTTGCCCGCATCAAAGAAGCAGGTGTTGACTGCATCGTGAATGCATGCCCGTTCTGCCACCTCCAGCTTGACAGTGGACAGGCAGAAATCAAGGAAAAACTTGGTATGGAATACAATATTCCGATTTTGCATTATTCTCAACTTCTTGGTCTTGCGTTTGGTTATTCACCACAGGAGCTTGGTATTGATCTAAATCTTATAACCAATAAGGAGTTCTTTGAGACACTAAAAAAGAGTGAGTAGCGTCTTTGCATCGGTGTTCGGTTGAAGAACCATCTAAATAATATGCCGATAGTCTTTCTAACCCGACTTTCAGGGTTTTGAAGGCTACAAAGTTCTAAATATTATAAAAACACATGCAGTATCGTTGTATGTGGATTATAGCAAGGGAATTTTGTAGCCTATATATGGGCTACAAAAATTTAAGTGAAACCAAATACAGCGGGCGGATTTTAAGTGGATGTAGCCTATGAAACCCTATAACTCAAGCTATAAAAGCGCTTCAAACGCTTATGATACTCGGTAACCAGGTCTTTTTCAAGGTTTCTGATGAATACACCTAGCATATCTGTTGAGGAGTGTCAGGAAAGGTATTCAAAGCACTCAGGCGTAGACCATTTGCTATATCTCGAACTACAGCGAGTGGCGAACCGTAGACTTCTTTAAATTTTGATAGGATTGGATTTACATGATATTCAGCTTCGGGAGTATCAAATCCTCAATCATATTACTATATCCTCAAGTTACTATATCCTCAAGTCCTTCCTACAATACAAAAACAAAATATCTTACCGATGGTGATTTCAGATCTTCAACAGATCACAGAATGATAATCACAGCGTCTCAAGAAACGCGGACCGCAAGTGATCGTAGCTCAGTTCGCTCAGGTCATCGACCACGATATCAGCGCCGGCATCGGTGAGTGCTGATCGGTCTCCGATGCGCCGCACCCCGATGCAAAACATCCCGTTATCATTGCATGCTACAATTCCGGATGGCGTATCCTCGATTACTATGTAATATCTTATTTTCCCACCCGAAAGCTCGTGTAATTGCCGGGATGCAAACGCAAATATCTCTGACTTGGTCATACCAGCCATGCCTGACGCATCCACATTAAAAACAGAGTACAGCGTGTTGCACTCGCAGTGCTTTCCAGCAATCTTCGAGACTTGCTCACGCGTTATCTTCATAATCAGGCGTTTTGCGTTCTTCGATGCCGATGCCATCGCCTGCATGACCTTTTTCTCATTTGCAACGACGATCATCGCAACCGAACTCTCAAATACCTCGAATTGCCCTTCGTCGACCAATGTTCCGAACAATTCGTTCTTCCGTATGCAGTAGCGTTCAAGCAACTCTTTCTTCGTAGCGTCGGTCTCCGCACCGAGCCGCTCATACACCCCGAGCCGCTCAAGGATCGCATCGCTGCCTTCGTATCTGGGTCTGCCAGAGACATAATCATGATAAAACTCCGAATCAAGTCTCCCATTCTTGACACCCCACTCCGGAAGCTCTGCAGTGAGCCTCCATGCCATTTCATGAGGGCTATCAACGATCACGCCATCGACATCCCAGATGAAGCCAACCTCGCTCTCGAAATCAATCGTCGTTGCCATACTCGATCACCTCCGGTCCATTACCTGCCAACTCGTGGATTTCGCCGCATATCACAACTGGTATCACAAAATCTCTGGACGATTCGGACGATATTTCCACTTCGGTGTGGGTTATGTTAAACTCCAGTTTAGTGCCGTGCCAGAATAGATTGAACCTGAGCCGCCCCCATTCTCCAGGCAACCGCGGGTTCACAGATAGAATTCCGTCTTTCATGCGCACACCAGCGAATCCGAAGATCGTTGCCTGCCAGACACCGCCCATCGATCCTGCATGGATGCCATTGTGCGTATTTCCGTAAACGTTTCCTATAGTGCCGTAGAGAGCGTATCTGAAGTAGTGGTATGCTTCATCCGCGTTTCCGATCTCTGCATAGAGGCTCGCATGGATGGACGGGCTGAGCGATGACTCGTGAGTGGTCCTGCGCTCATAATAAGTCATATTAGCTCTTTTCACATCGAGTGAGAAATCATGAGGGAACAGATGTAGAAGCATCATCACGTCCGCCTGTTTCACGAGTTGCGTCTCAGCAACACGCGTCATGGGTACATCGTCCTGTGGGTAGGTCGGTATCCCCAGATTGTTCATCTTCGTAATTATCACATCTTCCCTTCCGAAGTATCCGTCGAACTCCTCAATCATACCATCGTTAAGAACCGTGAATGTGATGCCGTCAGCGATTTTTTGCCACCTGTCAATCTCCAATCCATGCGCCGCCCCTGCGGGACGATTAGTGCAGAGAGAGATTGCGCAGCGCAGATTCCATCTGGCAAGGTAGTTGGTGTATGCGTTGTTGTCAACGCACTCCTGGTACTCGTTTGGACCGATCACGTTTCTTATTTCATATCTACCTGTCTCCTCGCTGTACGTAACCCTGCTCGCCCAGAACCGTGCGGTCTCAAGCATAATCTCGGTTCCGTACCTCGCCATGAATTCCTCATCAGCGGTTGCCATGTAGTAGTGGTAGACCGCATACGCAACATCGCCGACGATGTGTTGCTCACGCTCCATCGTGTGCACCTTGATAAGCTCTCCCTTCAGATTCACCCAGTTTTTAGGCGTGACATCCTCTCCAGTTGCTGCCGACTCCCATGGAAAGAGTGCGCCTTCGAGGTCCTGGCTCTTTGCGTTCTTCCGTGCTATATCCAGCCTGTGATAACGGTACATCAGGAGATTTCTTGCGATTACCGGGTTTGTGAATAGGAAGAAGGGGAATACAAAGATTGTAGTATCCCATAATACGTGGCCGCCGTACCACTCGCTGGTGAGCGCCTTTGGCGCTATGCTTGCCTGATCATCATGCTCGTTGCCAACGGCAAGCAGATGGTACAGATTGAACCGCATCGCTCTGTTCACATCTCTAACACTCTCATTTGCACCCCCGGTCTCGCCTGCTGGTGCTATTGTGATGTCTGCGGTCAACCATCGTCTGTCCCACACAGCGGCATGTGTTTCAAGCAAACACTCAAAACCGATGCAGCGGCTCTGCTCTAGCGTGTTTATGGTTGCGTCTCTGATTCCCTCCTCTGGAAGGTCGCGGGATGAGCAGAGTGAGATAAGCTTGTCAAAGGAGTAAATTACTCCTTTTCTGGCTTTGAATCGCACATTTTCAGTGAACTTACCATCTTCCCACTCTGCAGTGCGAGCAGCACAAACAAGCTCGCCATCACCCCATATCGACAGATCCGTGGCATAAGACGCAATAATTCCGGAATCGTTCGTCTTCACAGCTACATAACAGATATTATTGGTATAATCCGCCCACCTGATGTCATAATGTCTCACCATAGTGTCCATCTCAGGTCTGATGTTCAGCGCAGCGGTATCGGTACTGTTCTTCACGAGAATATCCACGTTAGAGTCGTAAGAGACGAAGCAGACTCGCATCATAGCGGTGTGCTCATCAGAAGCACTTATAGCACGCATCGATTGGTATCTGTACAGTCCGACCTGCGATCGATACTTGGTCTCCCTGAACAGGAGCCCTTTCTTCATATCGAGGATGCGCTCGTGCCGGACCACGTCCATTTTGTCTATTGCGACCGGCTCTCCATTGGCATATATCTGAAAATCGATCGGATTTGGCAGATTCACTATTTCAACGGTTTTTGCGGCAGATTTATCAAAAATCCCTGCGATATATGTTCCGGGTCTGCTGCCATCCGGTATCTCTTCCATGACGCCGCGACTTCCAACGTATCCGTTGCCCAGTGAAAAAATGGACTCGCTACTGCCCTGCTTATGTGGGTCAGGATCCCATTTGCACTCCCTGATTAACCATTCATCATCTGATAGGTATTTCCGAAAAAACATTGGGTCTCACTCTTCCAGAATCTTCTTGTAAATATTTTCATAGCCAGTGACCATCGCATCCGCGCTGAAATGCGTCTCCACGCACTCCCTGCACCGGCTATGCTTGATCTTGTGTACCATCTCAACACAGTCGAGAAAGTGATCGAAATCGTCTGCAAGATATCCGTTCACGCCATCCCTAACAAGCTCGGGCGCAGCACCGCGCCTGTATGTCACAACAGGGGTTCCGCACGCCATCGCCTCGATCATGACGATTCCAAACGGCTCATCCCACTGAATCGGGTAGATGAAGGCGGTTGCGCCCCTAAACAACTCTTTCTTGTGTGTATCGCTGACCTCCCCGACGTACCGGATTGTATCACTGAGATGTGGTTTTATATATTTATTAAAATATTTCCACTCGTGTGGTTCGGATGCTTTGCCTGCGAGAGTTAATCTCATTCCAAGCTCTTCTGCAACCTCGCATGCGATGTGTGGTGCTTTTTCCGAATTGAACAGCCCGACGTACAACAGATAATCTTTCTTCTCCGTAGAATATGGGTATTTCTCCACCTCAATTGCATTGTAGACGTTTCCGGCGTAATTGAGGTTTGGCAGAGCTTTTTGCTGGAATTTACTGATCGTCACAAAGTGGATATTTTTGGCATCGGTTAAGAGACTGTAAAACCGCCGGTTTGTATCATCGATCGGACCGTGGATGGTGTGCACAACCGGCATATCCATGAAAAACGCGCTTGTCAGACCCTCCTTCCATGTGTTGTCATGCACGATATCAAAATCCCCCTGCCGCTTAATCTCGATGTACGAGCCAAGCGAGTGCGTAACCGCCGTGTTCAGACACTCAGAGGGTGATTTCGAGAGAATATCGCACTGTCTGCAATCGAATACATGATGACGATTAGCAGAAGTTCCGGAGCCCCCGACTGTAAAGAGTGTGACATCATAACCTCTGCCTACGAGCCTGTCAGCAAGCAGAGCGACGATCAATTCGATTCCCCCATACCGTGATGGTGGGACCTGGATCCATGGCGGCACAACGATCGCAATCTTCATTTCCATTTGCTCACCAATTTACACCTATTGGCATGCTCAAGAGTTCCATCTATTTTTAGTTCCCTGACTCGACGCTCGTGGAAGTTATGATTAATCATGTCATCATTGCCACTCATAGTCCATCTATTGGTTGTTGTGACGTATAATTGTTTCTGGCTCTTTGCTCTTTGTAGATGCAACACAATATCAACAATACCGACTGAAGCAGACCACAGGAGGGCTATCGAATGTGAAGTATCCGCTGTTATTTAAATGTCTAATCGCATGAAATATCGGATTGTTGACAGGAAGTTGCATCACAGATTGCCTTTGTGGATACATCCCACCCTTGAGAATCCTACTGTGGAACGCACCAATGGTAATGTTTGCGAAGGTCAATCTCACAGGGCAACATGGAAAATCCGAAAGCAGACTTCCTTCGCTTTGGC
>CAJHIR010000056.1 GCA_905067535.1 Candidatus Argoarchaeum ethanivorans | reverse complement strand
TAGAGGCGATTGAATGATAGAAATAAAAACATATCTGGAAGGGGTAGAACCGAAGAATGCAAAACTATACTTCATAGAGAGGGATAAAAACCAGAGAACAAAAGAGGTTAATTATAATACCTTAAAGACCACAATAACCATAGAAATAGGAAAAGAACTTGTTGATGTGGGACTCCAACAGATTATATCAATATTAAATGATGACCCAGAGTACATAGACTATGGGATTGTGCCATATTCGGATAAACGCCATGTGGAGAAAATAAACAAAAACGATGTTCCCTATTTATCTAAGCTACTAATAGAAGTTTCAACCTCTGTTGAAGTTTTTGAAGACACAAAAACTAATAAAATTTTTGGATATATTGTAAAAATAGAAGATAGTAGAAACAACGCCCTGTTTTTATTCAGGAAATACACCCCGAAAAAACTGTTAGAAAAGGGAAAACTCTCAATGATACTCAACGACGAAGGAAGTTTTCAAAGATTGAATTATAAAATAATGGCGATAGATGAGATATATGATGCTGCACTTCTTTTAAAAGAAGGAGATGACCAGTCACAAGTGCAGGTTTTCATTTTCAACAGATCAAAATTTGAATCTATGTTTAGCTTTGTTGATTTTTATGAGAAAGAAGTGGATGGCAGAAAGAAAGAAATTGACGACAAGGATTTGTTAAATGATATTGATGTGTTTATCGACTTCTGCAAAAATGATAGTCGAATGATTAAGAAATTTGCACGATTTCTTAAAAATGGCGAATTCAGTAAAATGAGTAAGAACAACATAAAAGATGTTGTGGGTAAATATAAATTGGATTTAGAATTTGATGACAATGGGAAAGTCGTGGTAAATAAAGACAACATCTGGACAATCCTTCGAATTTTAGATGACGATTACGTACGTTCTGAGATTACCAATACCAAATACGAGGCACGATCCAAAGTGAAGAAATGAGCTACAAAACTATAGAATCCGCAATTCACTCCTTCCAAAACTTATGTCAGGCAAAATAAGAGTTCCTATTGAGGTAGAATAAAATGCCACACATAACAGAATCACACATTGAAGAAGCCGCACTTGAGGTATTAGATGGTTTAGGCTACGAAATACTTCACGGTCCCGACATTTCGCCTGACGGGGAAAATCTGGAACGAAGCAGTTATGAAACTGTTATTTTGGTTGAACGGCTAAAAGAAGCAATAGACAAATTCAACCCAACTATTCCAGGCGAGGCAAAAGAACAAGCAATCAAACAGATTCTCAGAACAGAAAGCCCTGAATTAGTAACCAATAATAAAAACTTCCATAATTACCTGGTTAATGGTGTGGATGTGGAATACCGGCACGAAGGTAGAATAAAAGGGGACACTGTAAGAATATTTGATTTTGAAAATCCTGAAAACAACGATTTTTTAGCGGTAAACCAGTTCACCGTTACCTGCGGTAACCACAACCGGAGACCTGACATTGTCTTGTTTGTAAATGGTCTGCCGTTGGCAGTAATTGAATTAAAGAATCCTGCTGATGAAGACGCAACAATCTGGTCTGCATATCGTCAATTGCAAACGTATAAAGAAGAGATTCCGTCCCTGTTCACATATAACGAATTATTAGTGGTGAGTGACGGGACACAGGCAAGGGCTGGAACTATCACTTCCAATCAGGAATGGTTTCTGCCATGGAAAACAATAGACGGAAAAGAACTCGCACCAGGGGCTTTACCGCAATTGCAGGTTCTCTTGCAGGGGATGTTCGAAAAGGGAAGATGCCTGGATTTAATCAGGAATTTCATTACATTTGAAAAAAGGCGCCATCAAACTACCAAGATACTGGCTGCTTATCACCAGTACCACACGACAAACAAGGCAATTAAGAAGACAATAGAAGCCATCAACAAAGACAAAAGAGTTGGTGTTGTCTGGCACACCCAGGGTTCTGGCAAAAGCCTTACAATGGTTTTCTATACGGGAAAGCTAATCCTCAATAAAAAGCTGGAAAATCCGACAATTGTTGTATTAACCGACCGAAACGACCTGGATGACCAGTTATTTAATACATTCAGCGCTTCCGGATCATTACTAAGACAGTCACCAACTCAGGCAAAAGACCGGGAAGACCTTAAGAAGAGCCTGAACGTGGCTTCTGGCGGCATAGTGTTCACAACAATCCAAAAATTCTTCCCCGAACAAAAAAGGGGAACCTATCCTGTTCTGTCAGAAAGGAAAAACATAATCGTAATTGCAGACGAAGCTCACAGGAGCCAGTATGAGTTTATTAACGGCTTTGCAAGGCATATTAGGGATGCACTGCCAAATGCTTCATTTATTGGGTTTACCGGCACGCCTATCGAACTTTCTGACAGGAGCACGCCCGCGGTCTTTGGTGATTATATTGATATTTACGACATACAGCAGTCAGTAGAAGACGGGGCAACAGTAAGAATCTATTACGAAAGCAGATTAGCGCCAATAAAGCTAAAAGAAGAAGAAAGACCGAAGATTAACCCTGAATTTGAAGAAGTCACCGAAAACGAAGAAATCTACAAAAAAGAGAGATTAAAATCAAAATGGGCGCAATTAGAGGCTGTAGTCGGCAGTAAAAAAAGAATCCACCTGATGTCAATGGATATCGTTAAACATTTTGAACAGAGACAGGAAGCAATGGAAGGCAAAGCCATGATAGTTTGTATGAGCCGGCGTATTTGCGTTGACTTACATAATGAAATAGTCAAACTAAAACCCGATTGGTACAGTAAGGAAGATGACAGAGGTATTATCAAGGTAATTATGACCGGTTCTGCTTCTGACCCGCAAGGTTGGCAGGAGCATGTAAGAACCAAACCGCGAAGAAGAGAACTTGCAGAAAGATTCAAAGACCCGGAAGACCCATTTACGATTGCAATTGTCAGGGATATGTGGCTTACCGGTTTTGATGCACCAAGCTTGCACACAATGTATTTTGATAAACCAATGCGTGGTCATGGATTAATGCAGGCTATCGCAAGAGTCAACAGGGTCTTCAAAGATAAGCCCGGAGGATTAATTGTTGATTATTTAGGCGTTGCCCCTGACTTAAGGGATGCTTTAGCCACTTACACGGAAAGCGGCGGCAAAGGCAGACCTACATTCAACCAGGAAGATGCTGTTAACGTAATGCTGGAAAAATATGAGATTCTGGTTAATTTATTCCACGGCTTTAACTATAAAAAATTCTTTACCGGCACGCCAAACGAGAAAATGGCATTAATTCCTGCTGCTATTGACCATATTCTAAAACAAAATGATGGCAAGGAAAGACTACTGAAATATGTGACGGAACTTTCAAAAGCATTTGCCTTAGCTGTCCCAAATGAAGCGGCACTAAAAATCCGCGATGAAGTTGGCTTTTTCCAGGCTGTTAAAGCGTCTTTAGCTAAAACTATAGTTACCAGAGGTAAAAGCGAAGAACAATTAGATTCTGCGATTAAGCAGATCGTATCCAAAGCAATAGCCACTGAAGAAGTAGTTGATATTTTCAAAGCAGCAGGATTAAAGAAACCCGAAGTATCAATATTGTCGGATACATTCCTTGCAGATATTAAGGGCATGGAACATAAGAACCTGGCGTTAGAAACATTAAAAAAACTGCTCAATGATGAAATCAAAACAATGCAAAAGAGAAACATTGTGCAAGCCAGGTCTTTTGCCGAAATGCTCGAAAGAACCGTTAAACGATACCAAAACAGAAACATTGAAACCGCTCAGGTAATCGAAGAATTAGTGAATTTGGCAAAGAAGATAAGAGATGATAAAAATCGTGGGGAGCAGTTAAATTTAACTGAAGAAGAGCTTGCCTTCTATGACGCACTGGCAGATAACGATAGCGCCGTTCAGGTTTTAGGAGATGAGACTTTAAGAAAAATGGCTACAGAATTGAGCAAAACAATAAAAAATAATATATCCATTGATTGGACATTAAGGGAAAATATCCAGGCTAAATTAAGGGTTTATATAAAAAGATTACTTAGAAAATATGGTTATCCGCCGGATAAGCAAAAGATTGCTACAGAACTTGTATTGAAACAAGCTAAGCTGACGTGTGGAAATTTGGCATAAGTTTCTGCCGCCGTTTAATTAATTTAGTTTTTCATTCTCCTTAAAGCTATAATAATTGTCTTTTCCTATTATGACGTGGTCTACAATCTTAATTTTTAGAAGCTTCCCTGTTTCATTTAATCTGTTTGTAACATCCTCATCTACTTTTGAAGGTTCTGCATCCCCACTCGGGTGATTATGCACCAGAACAATCGCATTTGCGCTTTCTTTTATCGCGGATTTGAAAACTTCTCTTGGATGGACTAACGAGGCATTAAGAGTCCCGATAGAAATAATTTCATCCTTGATTACCTTGTTCTTTGCGTCAAGATGAAGAATCATGAAGTGTTCCTTATCTTTTCCTGACAGTAACGGCAGGGCATAGTCGTATACATCCTTGGCGCATTTTATTGGCTTTTCCTCTCTTTTTGATATTGCATGCCGTTTGTTAAACTCAAACAAAGCCTTAATTTGCATTGCTTTTGCAGGCCCAATCCCCTTAATCTCCTGAAGCTCTTTTAATGATAAGTCTGATAGTTTGTCCAACCCGTATTTTGAGATTAGTCTGTTGGACATGTCGATCACATTTTCATCTCTGGTACCAGTCTGGAGAATAACTGCAAGTAGTTCAGCATCACTTAAACCGGACGCTCCCGCTTTTAAAAATCGTTCTCTTGGTCTGTTCTCTTTTGAGATGTCTTTTATTCTCATAAAATTATATTGAATTTTTAACACGTACGATTCGATTGTTATTGGTCTTCACCGGGTATCTAAACGTTGAGATTTGCATAAGTTTTTTATTAAATGCAACTACTACACTAAGAAACTTAAAACATTATGATACATAGTATAAAACGTTTTTTTGAGACCGCACAACTGAAACAGCTGCATATGTGGACATTATATGGCATAGTCATAGGGATAGTTGCCGGTCTCGGAGCAGTGGCTTTCTATACAGCACTTTCAATTATAACTCACTTAACCCTTGGTGGTATCGCGGGTTACTATCCAACATCAGCAGGTGGAGAGTCAACCCTGTTTTTTGAGGCAGTTAGTAGTCCAAACAGACTACTACTACTCTTCATCCCGGCCGTTGGTGGGCTTATCACAGGAATTATCATCTACACCTTTGCACCTGAAGCAGAAGGACACGGCACAGACGCTGTGATAGAGGCTTACAACCAGAACAGAGGCATCATACGACACAGGGTTCCAATCGTAAAAACAATAGCTTCTGCCATAACCATTGGGACAGGTGGTAGTGCTGGAAGAGAGGGGCCAATAGCACAAATTGGCGCTGGTTTTGGCTCAGCTTTTGCCGATTATTTATCACTATCTGACAGGGATCGGAGGATCATGCTTATCTGTGGTACTGCTGCCGGGATCGGGAGCATTTTTCGTGCTCCTTTTGGTGGGGTGCTCTTTGCTCTTGAGGTATTGTACCAGCGTGATATGGAAACCGAGGGGATTGTTCCGGCATTCGTTTCTTCCACTATAGCGTACTCTGTGTTCACCTATTTCTTTGGATGGGGGTCTCTGTTCAATACTCCTGATTTCATGTTTTCGCATCCATTGGAACTTCTGTTTTACAGTTTTCTTGGAGGTGTATGTGCTTATGTAGGTATCGTATATATCAAAACATTCTATGGTGTGAGGGATTACATATTTAAACCACTCAGAGTAAAGAATCATTATAAGCCGGCAATCGGGGGTCTTCTGCTTGGCATTATGGCATACTTTTACCCTGATGTGTTAAGTACCGGTTACGGGCTCATACAATCCGCCATCAATGGAGAGCTTTTAATATCGGCTATGCTGTTTCTTGTGGTTCTTAAAATTCTTGCAACGTCGTTTACCATAAGCTCAGGTGGGAGCGGGGGAGTGTTTGCCCCGTCTCTTGTTATAGGTGCCATGGTTGGGGGAGCTTTTGGAATAGCAGCAGACATCTTATTCCCGACCCTCATATCGCAGCCAGAGTCCTACGTTCTTGTGGGAATGACTGCCATGCTTGCTGGGGTTGCAAAAGTGCCTATTGCTGGTATTGTCATGGTCTCAGAGCTTACAGGAAGCTATCATCTGTTGGCACCATTGATGGTCGCATCAACGACCGCCTACATACTCACCGGCACAAAAACCATATATGAAAAACAGGCCCCAAGTCGTGCAGACTCGCCAGCACATCGCAGGGAACTTACTGTGAATATACTTGAGACAAGCAGCGTTGGCAAAGCGATGAATAAAGATATCATCACTATAACACCTGATAAGAGTGTACATCTTGTGCTGGATCTCATTCGCACCTATGGACACACCGGGTATCCGGTAATTAAAAACCATGAGCTTATTGGAATTGTTACTTTTGAAGATGCGGAAAAGACCCCGTTTGAGGAGCGGGAGAAATGCACGGTTGGTGAAATAATGACAGAAAAACTCGTCACAGCAACACCTGAGGAAACACTTGAAATAGCACACCGCAAACTCATAGAACACCATATTGGACGCTTGCCCGTTGTATCAAAGGATAATCCTACAATGCTCCTTGGAATACTGACCAGGTCAGACATCATACGCATGCACGCAAAACTCAGCAGTAAACAGTAGACACAGATTTCCACGAGAGGGGGATGCGCCTCCCGATTCTACGTGATCTATGCGGTGAGAATAGGTTATCTCACAAACAGTTATTTAGCATGTTCACAAATCAGGTAAGCTATTTAG
>CAJHIR010000055.1 GCA_905067535.1 Candidatus Argoarchaeum ethanivorans | reverse complement strand
AAAGCGAGCTTTTTTTAAGCGTTGATATATAAGAACATTAATGGTCGAGTTGAAACATGCGAACCATTGTGTTCATAAAATACGATACCATATGGTGCTTTGCATAAAATATAGAAAGAAATTATTGTATGGCACTGATAGAATTGAATTTTTTAAAGAAATATGCACTGGAATTGGGAAAAGATATTGGTTTGAATTTGATGCATTGGGCACAGATGGGGATCATGTGCATGTTTTTGTTGGTGCAGCACCGAAATATGCACCATCCAAGGTTATGCAGATCATTATAGTCAAACACCTACCCTTTAGGACTTTTGAATGTGTGGCGCAAATTTATTAATCCATGATTTAGCGTAACTTAATTTCTTTGAACATTCAAAGAACGTCTTTGATATTACACGCTTCAATACATTCAAGTTTTTTATGAACGTTTTTGAAATCTTCCTCTTTGCATCTTTCCGGATATATTCAATTGGATTCGAGATCCGGAGAATATGTAGGAAGGTACACAAGTACAATATCCGGATTCTCCGAACATTCCTGTACTATTTTTGCCTTGTGAGAACTAGAGTTATCCAGTATTGTGATAATCCTTCCTTTTGGATTTGCCTTTCGAATCCGTTTTAAGAAACATCGGATATCCTCCTTTTTTGAACGCTTACGAAAACCAATAACCGATCGTCCATTTATTGGATAAAAACCAAAGGTATTTGCCCTAAGTTTACTGGTATTTTTATAGATGACAGGTTTTCCAAATGACCAGAGCTTTTGAGTATTGGATGTTGTTTGTGGGGATGATTCGTCAAAAAATCCCATTATGTCTTTATCAGTTACTTCTAACAATCTTTTTTTAAAATATACTCTACATCTTTTGGTTTTCGATAATCGAATGAATATGGCTTAGCAATAGTTCATTCCAAATCCACCTAATATTATACGAATCTGTTTTGCACTATATTCCACACCAAATTTCTTGGAAATTAACAGTTGTACATCTTTCGTTGTCCAATTGCCACAATCTTCAAGAATCTTTTTTAATTTCTCCTTCTGGGAAGCTGTTAGTTTTGATGGTCGGCCACCAGCAAATTTTGGTATGATGCCATCATATCCCTCTTCGTTCCATCGTTCTTGCCAAATATAACCTGTGTTCTTGCTGACACCAACAAAATCCGAAGCCACTTCAACACTTTTATCATTGTATCTATGCCTGATAAAATATAGCCTCTTCAACACCGTTGTATCCTTCTCAAGATGTTTGATGCGTTTGGACAAATCTTGAACCGTCAGATGTCTCTTTATTTGAATCTGTTCTGTTTTTACCATGGTCCGGTGTATGGCATCTATAAGTCTTAAATGTTTGGTTCGTGACTATAATGAAAAGGCTTTGGTTGCTTAACCGAACAGACATGGATTCAATCTTGGAAAAAAAGCTGTTTGTCTATTCATAATTGGGATTTATATAATGTGAACTGCAACACAACGTGAGCAGAAAAAAAAACGAGTCTTGTTATACAAAACTGGTGTTGTTCTCGAAGATGAATTGTTATAACTATGCAGGTTCTAAGACGAGTTGGATGTGATTCTAAGATGAGTTGTGACTATGCAGCCGCTGTAGTTCTTGCCGGGGGAAAAGGATCTCGCATGGGTTATGTTGAAAAAGCACTGATTATGTTTGACAATACACCACTCCTCATGCAGACTCTAAGAAAACTCTCGCAGGTTGTGGATACGATTGTTGTTGCTCTCAGGGATGATCGCCAGAGAGAAGACTTCTCTAAGTTATTTCCATCTGTTGTTTTTGTGACTGATCAGTATCATAACATAGGTCCACTCGCTGGTATTGAAGCCGGGCTCGCTGCATCCAATAAAGAGTACACATTGGTTGTTGGGTGTGATATGCCTTTTATTAACACTGATGTAATCAAATACCTGCTGCATAAATGCAGAGGTTTTGATGTCACTATCCCGCGATGGAGTGATGGAAAACTTGAACCGCTGCATGCCGTGTATCGAACAAGTGTAATAAGAGAAGAAATAGGAAGGTGTATTAAGCATGGGGAGCGATTTATTCTTGCACCGGTTTTCAAAAGAAAACTAGTCCAGTATATCGATGTTTGTGAGTTAACAAAGTTTGACTTAACACTTGACACTTTTAAGAATGTGAATAATGAAACAGATGTGGACAGCATAATTTAACCATGATAAAAAGTTACGCTAAAACATATAAAGCTCTTGCAGTAAAAAACAGCAGTATTAAAGAGGCAGAGGTCAGTGTTGCCTGCGAAAAGGCTGTTGAATTGTTTGTTAACAACAAACATCTTGTTTCTATTCTTACAACGCCAAACTTACTTGGAGAACTAACTCTGGGTTTTCTTGTCTGCGAAGGTGTAGTAAAGAGTCTGGAGGATATTATATCTATAGACGTTGAAGATTCGAGAATTATGGCAACGATAAAAGAGAAAGAGCAGAGCAAACCAGCCTCATCTCATCAAGATATACGCATAGCGTGTGATACAATCTTCGAGAGACAGGTCATTCTTGACTCTGTTAAATATCTTGAATCCGAGGCATATTATTCCACAAGAGGCACGCATGCAGCATGTATCGTAAACAAGCAGGGTGAATGTAAAAAGAGACTGGCCGATGTTGGACGACATAATGCGATTGACAAGGTTGTGGGATACGCCTTGCACGAACACCTTGATCTCTGTACTCATTTTCTGCTTTCCACCGGCAGACAATCCATAAGTATGGTGTTGAAAGCTGTTAGAGCTGGCATACCATTGATCGTGACAAATACAGCCCCTCTTGATAGTGGTATAGATGCAGCAGATCAATATAATATCTGTCTTGTCTGCTTTGCCGAACCGGATTACATGTTGATAACAACACACCCGGAAAGGATAAAAATATGAGACTTGTAATATGACTGATACGATCATTAAAAATGTCAGGATGTTAATTAACAACCGAATCAGTGAAGTGAACATCTTAATCAATGATTCTAAAATTGAGAAAATATCCAAAATCGTTAGCATCAATGCGGTTGATAACATAATCAATGGACGAGGAGACCTCGCACTTCCATCAGGAATCGACGTTCATGTGCACTTCCGGGACATGAAGGAAAAACACAAGGAGGACTGGTACACTGGCTCGTGTGCAGCAGCAGCAGGCGGTATTACAACAGTAGTTGATCATCCGAACACACAGCCACCAACACTCAACAAAAAAAGTTTTTATCAGAAACTAATCAAAGCAAGAAGCAAATCCGTCATCGATTTTGGGCTAAATGGTGGAGTTCTGAGCAAAAACACTAAAGAGCTAACAGAACTCCGGAATCTTGGAGTAACCGCCTTTGGAGAGATATTTGGCAGCCAGAACCTTGGTGAAGCACTCGATAAAATAAAAAGACTTGGAGCAGTTGCTTGCATACATGCAGAAGACGAAACAATAAATAAAAAATTAATGGAAAAATATAAAAATAATCATAACCCGGGAGTGCACAGTCTCATTCGACCACCGGAATCAGAAGAAGCCGCAGTAGCAGCACTACTAAAAAAACAGTTGACACTGCATTTTTGTCACATCAGTACGAAAAATGCTGTAAACCTTATCCACTCTGCAAAAGAGGAAGGAGAAAATGTTACCTGCGAAGTTACGCCACACCACCTGTTTCTATCAACTAAAAGCTGGGGGAGACTTGGGAGCCGTGGTAAGATGAATCCGCCACTCCGAGAACCTATCCACATACCGCCTCTATGGGAAGCTCTTAACGATCATACGATTGATATGGTGGCATCAGACCATGCCCCACACACAATCGAAGAAAAAAACACGGATATATACGATGCACCACCCGGAGTTCCCGGTGTTGAGACTCTCCTCCCGCTCATGCTCGAAGCAGCAAAACACAATCATATAACTCTAAAACGGCTGGTAGAGGTAACACGTTTAAACCCGGCAAAACGCTTTGGATTTGATGCACACAACAAAGGAGACATTAAAAAAGGATTTGATGCAGATATTATTATCGTCAATACGAGTAACACGACACCCATACGAGGAGAAAAACTTCACAGCAAAGCAGGATGGACACCATTTGAAGGAACACCAGCGCTATTCCCAAGGCTCACACTTCTTCGCGGTAGGGTAATCTGGGATGAAGGCATTACTGTTAAAAAAGGGTATGGAAACAGTTGTTTATGGCATTCACCACCAGAAAACCAACGAGTTTAACCAGCTTGATGAACTGGCTGTTGCAAGAATGAATAAAAGTATAGACATTCTGAAAGGAAATCCGTTTTATGGAAAAGATATAAAAAAATTGAGAGGAGAGTTGGATGGAAGATGTAGACCGGTAAGTGTGATCGTGGGTGGCAAGAAGGTTTGTTATGAAGGCTGTGCGTGCGTGGGTTATATGCTGGGTTGTGTGATTGTAGGAATGGTGCAGGGGTAGCATTTCTTTAACGAGTGCCTTTCGGCGCAAAAATTTTACAATGATAGTTTTTAGCTATCTATAAATATTGGAAAGATAAGAATGGTGTTTTTATATCACTATCTGGAGATTAGAATTTTATGGATATTGAAGATTTGGATATAGTAGCGAAAAGGGTTTTTGAAAGGTGTATGCCTGCGAAAGAAGAGATGGATGAGAGTGCCGAGAAGTCAAAATTTTTAGAGGCTTTTTCAGGTCTTGAGTACAGTACCATTGGACACCTATTGTATGAGACGATAAAGATTGCATTAATTGCAGGAGGTGCAGATATTGTTATCGGAAAAATTAAAAGTGGAAAAGGCGGATTGGAGAAGAGTGGAGAGAAAATGGAAAAGGCGGCTTTTGAAGTTCTGAATGAGAAAATTTCGGATGAAACTGAAGCAAGGCAGATTGCAATCAGTATTTCGACTACAGGCAGAGAAGAGTTTGAGATACATATAAATTCTAAAAAATAGACTTGAACGGGTCTCCATACATTGTGTAGGCGCCCCAGTGCAGAATTTCGCCGTTATATTCTTCAAATACTGTTTTTCTTGCTTTTTTAAGTGATAGTCCAACGCAATTATTTTCCAGTATGTTTTTGTAGAATTCGACCATCAGGTGGCAGGCAGAGTTATCGTAGACCCTCCAACTGGTGGATACAATGCTTGGTGAGCCTGCGACTATAAATCCTCGTACCAAGCCCATCATTTCTTCCCCTTTGATCGGCGGTGTAATTCCTGTTTCGCATGCGCTCAGTGAAACGATTGGCGAGCCTTTGAATCTCATGCCTGAGAGTTCGTTTGCTGTTAGCTCACTACTGTTGTTGAAGACCAGGCTGCTAAACCCGGGTGGGAATTGAAACGTTCCATGTCCTGAAAAATGGAATATGTTTAAGGGTGTTTTGATTCTCTCGATGAAGTTTTCTTTTGTGGCTTTATCCCGCGTCAGTGTGGTTGGGTTGTTCCCGAGTTTTTCATTCAGTTTCTCTTTGATCTTATTAACTTCTGTTTCGGAGCCGTTCAGATCCAGAGTTGGGTTTCCCATCAGTAGTGCTGAAAAACCGTTACCATCGTTAATATTGGTCTGTTTATTCATTGCGATCGATGTTAAATCGAGGCTGAAGTTTCTGGATATTGAGTATTTCAGACCCAGGTAATCCTTACCATCGTTGAGGATCTCCCATGGCACAAAATGGAGTTCTTTGTGTGGTACGATTATCAGATGTTCTGCCTTCAAGTCATCGAGTGCTTTTTTCACATCTTTTGGAATTAGAGTGGTGTACAGGTCTATTGATAGTTCTTTTAGTCTCTTTTCTGCCTTGTCTCTGAAATCTTTTTTTGAGGACAGGATAACTGCATCAGTGTATGTTGTGATTTGAGAGTCAAGTCTGGTTTTGTCGTATTCTGTTCGCACAGGATTTATTTCACCTTTTTCGTTTATGATGAAAACTATGAGTTCTGATTCGTGCGGCAGCAGTAAATATTCGAGGACAGCCCATTTTCTCTCCTTTTTAAGAATACTGAGTGTATTTGATACGATGTCATAATCTCTGGGGTGGAGTCCTGCAACCTCGTCGTATAAACGTTGAAGTTTGCTGCTTACTACAGCGTATTTCTGATCTGTACGCTCGATTTCAGTTTTTATTTGGTTGATGCCGGAATCAGCAGTTATTTTTTCTGCTTCGCTTATTGCATTCTTCCATTTGTTGTTTATTTCGACTTTGTGCTTTAGCCTGGCTTTTTCCTGAATTATTTCTCTGAATTCTGGTTTGCCTTTTAATATTTCTGCATAAAAAAGAAAATCTGCAAGTTCTCTTGTCTTTGAGTGCTCAAGCGTGTTTATGCTCTTTACGATCTCACCAGTTTTCAAGTAAACATTTGCGAGTGCGTCGTATGTTGAAACCACCTGGGCATGAAACGAGGTTCTCAATTCCTCCAAATCGATCTCGCCTTTGATTCTCTCACGTATTTTGATGCTTCTTTTGAGTGCGTCAAGTGACTTGGTCAGATCGTTAGATTCTTCGTAGAGGATTCCTAAGTTTGTGTAGCATTTTGATTCTCCTGAGAGGTCTCCGATCTCTCTATCTATTGTCAGGGATTTTTCATGAAATTCGATTGCCCTCGCAAAATCCCCCAAACTATCATAAGCAATCCCCAAATTTCCGTAGCATGCTGATTCTCCTGAGAGGTCTTCATCCTTGATATAATACGTAAGTGCCCGATTCCATGCAGCTAGAGCCATCCTAAACTTTGAAAACTCGTATAACGTAATACCAATCTGGAGGAACGAAGCTCCCCTTTCATCTTTAGGAATACCAAGACTCTCAATTACTGAAAGGAACTCTTCCGGATTTGGATAACGCTCAACAAGAGACAATATCATCTTATCGAAATCTTCACGTTTCATCTCACCAGACATTTCAGCCCATCACCTATAAACATTCCCATCCACCCCTAAGCGCACACAGAGGCTGTCAAATTACCACGTGAATTTCGTGTTTTTAATTTGACGAGTCTTTCACTATCTGTTGATGTTTCTTTGGTTTTATCCTGAGAAATGTCTTGTTAAGGAGTTTGTGTTAAAAAAAGAGGATTTTAGATATGGTTTTATCCTGAGAACGTGTCTTGTCAAGAAGACATATAATTTTTATCTGGTTTTTATAGTTGTATGAGTTTAATTTAGTCAAAAAGTTGATAGCCCTGGCTATCTTGTTTTTCCGGTCT
>CAJHIR010000054.1 GCA_905067535.1 Candidatus Argoarchaeum ethanivorans | reverse complement strand
TATCTTATCCCAGGTCGCCTCAAGAATGAATTCCCGGATATTCCTATAGCCACAATTCTCGACATATTGTTCGGTAGCTGGTGTAATCTGGCTGGCAGACGGATACTTATCTGTGCACTTGTAGACGCCATAGATACCAATATGTATCTATTGGTATTCAACGGTATCTTTTCTTTTGTGTTTCCAAATTCCGGTGCTGCACTTAAATTTATGCGCCAACCAACCCGTTTCATGTCACCTACTTTCAACGGGTTTCGCAATCTTTGAGACTATCTGTCTAATTGCATCGGTGTTCGGTTAAGACATAATAATGCATCCCACGATAAATAAACTGCCAGAATGCGGGGGCTCGATGGTAATATTCCACTCTGGTAAATTCTTCAATCTTTCAATCCAGTTCTGCTCTATTAATAATCATTGTTGCTGTATACTCGTCGATTTCTTTTATTTCATACTCTTTGATTGTCAGGTGTTTGTTAAACAGCGGGCAGTCAAGTACAAGGCTTTCAAACTCTCCTCCCTCTCCTGCAATATTGATGTTGATTTTGTTATTCAACTCTACAAGTTTATCAACTTCGTAAGATGTGATAATTTTTCCAAGCCACGAAGCATCAAGTCCGTATGCTGCAACGCTTGTGAAGATAAATTTAAAACCGTCAGAGATTAAGCGTCTCATCTCGTCTTCCTGATCCACGTTCCAGAGAGGTGAAAACACAGCAAGGTCAAGGTCTCTGCAGATTTTCTCAATCCGTGTTCGTTGATAATTGGAGTGTATCGCACCAGTAACAATGCCATCAAGTGTATACATCTCTTTTGCATTCTGTATGGTTGCTTTAAGGTCTTTTAACTCAAGTTCCTCCTTGCCTTCGGTATTTCCTTTTACTAATGGTATTTCCATTGCTTCTGCCTGTAAATCCACAATATCAATATTTGGGGTGTGAAACATGTATGAATAAGGGTTTTCGCTTTTAAGCGTAATAAGACATGTTAGTTCACAGTTCTGTCTTTTAATAAGATACGCAGCATAGGTGCTATCCTTGCCAGAACTAAATAACACACCAAGACGCATCTTGTCTTCAGATTTCATTGATGTGTACCATTTCTTTGTATTCTATTAACCGTGACATGGCATGTGTTTTTAATTTATATCCCTGCTCTATTGCAGCAGCAGCCGCATTTGTTCCTCCAACAACCACTATGCCAACGTGGTCACGCCCAATCTCGACACCAAGGACCTCTGTGTTTGGCTCGCCCACTTCGAGAATGCCACTAAAGCCTGCTTTTGCAAGTTCATCGAGTTTTTCTTCAACGAGTTTCTTTGCAACCATCGGTACTTCCCGGAGGTTTGCAAGCACTTTGCCTGAACCGCAGTTCAGCATTTCATCGAGGGATGTCAGGTATTGAGACGTTAACACTTCAAGAGGGTCAATGGTGGTGCCGTTGTACAACAACATATCAGTAAAACGGGTTGGACTGCCATCAACCACCTCCACCACACCACCAAAAAGAGGATTTACCGGGATGCCGGATTTCAACAACACACCATCAATCGTAATACTGCACGTATCGCCAATGCACATCTCATCACTACCAAAACCAAGCTCTTCCCCTTCAATTAATGTGATGAAAGGACTTACTGAAAGTCCTGCATCAATAACTCTTTTGTATGTCTCAATCACCCCATCCAGCTCTTTTTTAGGTACCACTGAGATATTAACAACAATCTTCCCTTCTCTACGCACCGGATCAAAATCAACCCCATAGATCAGTTCATCAATTCTTGATAGAACAAATTGCAGTTCTTCTTCCATGCACACAACTATCACGTATACCAGAACAATTGATATAACTGTTACTACAGGAGCAGTATCTCCGAAAAACTTTTAAATTTTCATTCAAATGTCCTCTGGTTTGAAATTGGGATTGTCGGAAAAGTACATAACTTTTACTAATTTCAGTTAATGTTTAGGCATTCTCAAAAATTGAAACTAACATTGGTATTATGAGAAGTCGACGAAGCCGATCTGAGAAAATTCAGCAGGATTTTTTCCCATAATCCCTGTTATGTGAGAAGACTGAAAGTCGACTGACCGAAGTGACCAGTTTTTTAATTACTTAACTTATATTAATTTCAAACGAAGTGAGTCTATATTTTAGAAAAAGAAGGGTTTATTTTTTTTTATTATCTTCCATATCGCTTAAATATGTTTTTGCTTGAAGTTCCATCAAGATATAGTGAACAGTTATATTAATAAGTTTCTTAAGATCCCCTAAATCTTTATCTTCCCATTTTTTAATATAATGAGTCTCATCATTACCTAACCAAGTTGCTTTTTCAGCAATTTGTTTTATCTTAGTATACTCAATATCTTCCTTTATACATCGTCCAAGAAATCTATTTTTGATGTTTTCTTCTTCATCTGGCTTTATACTGATTAAATAATCTTTTATAAGAAATTCTAACGCTTTTCTGTATCCAACACCACATATTTCCATTAGGTTTTCTTGTTCAGCAAATTCAGCTTCACCATAAATTTTTACAAATGTAGAAGATAAGTCTATAATTTCTTTAGAAAATTCAGATGTTTTATGAGTTCCTTTTGATAGTTTAATAATATTAAAGTTGCCAGTATTATTATTTCTGGTAGTATCTCCAATAAAAGAATTTTTGCAGGACTTACATTTTAGTAAAATTTGATTATTATATTCTTCAAAATTAACATAAACTAAGGGTTGCATTTCAATTGATTTGTGACAAAATGGACAGATCAAATCTTTCTCAGTTTCTAAAACGATCTTGTCTAAAGGGGAACTGTTTGAACCAAATCCTGTTATTCTTTCACAATCAACCATAATAAGTTGAAGTAGTATTAACTACTTTATAAATTATCCTAAACCCTTCTTTTTCTTTTGCTTTAAGTAATTAGGAAATTGCACATAACAACTATTAAGCGAAATAAATATTCTCTTAACACCCTAAATTGGGGTAAAAAGCGAGATTTTACATAGTTCATGCTCATAATAAACTATATGGCTGATGATGGCAGTTATTCACCGGAAAAAAGATATAGAATAGTTGACAAGCTGATAGAGGAAGTAAAACTCAGAAGATATTCCTATCAGACAGGTAAGTCCTGTATCCCGATTGTGAAAGATTTTCTATCTTCAGGCAAGACCCAAGGAGAATTTCTTTTATCATACTCCAGCAAGAGTAAGTCAACAATGAGGTCTGCATATTTTGCTTTGAAATTTTTCCATGAAAACGTTTTGAATACTAAGCAGCTCTCAATAAATAACCTACCAGAATGCGAGACTCGATGGTGACATCCTACTTTGGTAAATTCCCCAATCGTTTCGGGATTGAACGCAATGGAAATACGAAGTCAAAAACCGGTCACGTTTGATCGGACTTCCTTGCCGACCCAAATGACTGGACAGGATACGATCAATGCTCCCGTTGGTGCAGGATATATCATCAAAAAGATGGATGACATGGAGTGCACATAGTATCCTCATTTTTCTAGCGATACCAATGTTTTTCTGGGAATACTACAAGTTTTTATTTATAGATTTCTCCTATCAGTGTTCTGGTTGCTTTTCTGACTGATTTATCTGATGTGTTCTCCGGATTCCAGCCGAGTTTTTTGATTTTTTCAATCGATAGTAAAAAGCACGGGATATCGCCAATCCAGCCACGTTTCCCACCGCTGTAGGTAAAAGTTACATTGTCAAGTTTAAGCTCTTCTGTAACGATTTTTGCAATGGTACTAACTTGTGTCTGGTCTTCCGCTCCGATATTGAAAGTATTTATCCACTCACCTGTGTGAGTAATCACATGAAGCATTGCATCGATACATTCTTCCACGAGAAGATAGGATTTTCTCTGTTTGCCGTCCCCAAGTATCTCAAGTTCATCTCTGTTCTCTTTTAGTTTTTGTATGAAATCGTAGATGATGCCATGTGTACTCCTTCTCCCGATAATATTTGCGAATCGAAAAATCCATGCCTGCATACCAAAACTCCCGGAATATGCACTTATCAATGCTTCTGCTGCAAGTTTTGATGCACCATAGATTGATATAGGCAGCATTTGCCCATAGTCTTCGGGTGTTGGTATATCTGTTGCTTCGCCGTAGACCGTGGAAGACGAAGTAAAAGCGATTTTTTTAATGTCGTGCTGTCTCATTGCTTCAAGCACATTATAGGTTGCAAGGATGCCTTGTTCAATATCCACTCTTGTATTAGCAGTGCTTTTACGTATATCCGGATTGGCTGAGAGGTGGAATACGAAATCGTGACCTTTAATTGATTCATTCAGGGTTGCAGTATCAAGAAGATCGGCGCTTACCAGTTTGAAGGTTGAAGTGTTCAGATGGTGTGCAATAAATTCTTTTCTCCCTGATATAAAATTGTCATACACTGTTACACTGTGTCCATCGCTGAGCAGTCGGTCTGTTAAATGACTGCCAATAAATCCTGCGCCGCCTGTAATAAATATCTTCATAATATATTACCTAAATATTATTTTTTGTTAATAATGTAGTATTTCCATAAGGTACCACCAACACGCGCGGTCTTGTTCTGCTCTTCATTGCAGCATTAATAGCCTTCTGTAATGTCGAAGCGTGTTTGAAATAAGCTCTTTCTGCAAAAGTACTGCCGTTATTCGAGATTAGATATAACTCCTTTTCAAGCGCAAGTTTTCCGATCAATGCTGCTTTATGGCCGCCCATGGCAAAACCCTTCTGCAAGCGTGTGATTGCATCCTGTGGTGTTCTGCATTCGTTAATCCATGTTTCAAATACACGGTTTCCATACCCCTCCTCGCATGTTGCAGCAAGGATGATCGCACCACCATCCTTACTTGCATTTTTCACGTTTTCCAGTGCCTTGTGTGCTTGAAAGAGGTTAATATCCTTTGGCATACCGCCTGCTGAGACGATTACAACATCTGCTGGTTCAACCGGTATTTTGTATAGTTTATCAACCATTTGAGTGCCATTTCTATGAGCTTTGATGGCGTCTCCTGCCACTGCATGTATGATGTTCTTGTTAGAGTCAAGTACGACATCATAGATGAAATCAATCCCTGCAATTCTTCCTGCTTCATCGATGTCGCGCCGCAGTGCTCCATCAATATTGCCTGTATAAGATGTTTCATCGAGCATCAGGCTGTGGTTTTTAATGATGGAACGTTCTGAGCTCACACCTGGCAGCAGTGCTTTTGATCCACCGGTATAGCCTGCATAATAGTGGAATTCAATGTTTCCGGTGCAGATTATCCGGTCACATTCAGCCACTTTTGAAAATATTTCAACTGGTGTGCCCTGTTTAGTATCTTTGAGATATGTGCAGTTGTCAAGTTCATGCTCCAGATGGGATGCCTGATAATAATAGTCTGCAAGGATGTGCTTTTTTTCAGGTTCACTCATCAATCGATGAAGTCCAAGCCCAAAAATAATACGTGTGCGAGATTTAACACCAGCATGTTCAAGTTCAGTGAACAGGTGTAAAAGGAGTTTCTTTGTAGGGACTGGGCGCGTGATATCGCTTACCAGTATAGCTACAGACTCATCGCTTCCAATGATTTCACCAAGTTGTCTGCTTGCAATTGGTGAAGAAAGCGCGTTTTTAAGAAGTATATCGCTGTCTATTGTTTTTTTATTGTTTTTTTTAGGCAGGATAATCTGTGCATCACCAGGGACGTCTCCAGTGATTGTGCTCTTGCCCATTGGAAGAGAGATTCTCATTATATCATTCTAACAAGTTTTATACCCTGCAAAGCTTTTGCTTTGCAGAAATAACGAATTACTCATTTATTATTCTACCAAGTTTTATACTTTGCATTTTTCATAAGCTTTGCATTGACCCCCTCTTTTCAGCGCCTCTATTACCGGATTTATCCAATTCTCTTTTATTTGTATTCCGTTTTTATTGTATATAATCGTTAAGGTCTTATTGCTTTGTTGAATAAATAGTCCCTTTTTGACTCTCCTAAGAATTTTCTTCTATCCTACGCCCAATTTAATAGCATGTTATAAAATGTAAACTTCATAATAACTTCTTTGAACATACCAGAGTTACTACTCGCTCGTACCGATTCACCAAAGATTCGTTTTACAGAAGAGTAGGTACCCTCAACTGCCCATCGCATTCCGTAATCATATTTCTTTTTCCATTCATCGTAGCCAAGTTTCTTTCGTTCTCGTACACATTTCGCCCTATAAGGTGAACCCTTTGCTTTGGTACTTGCATCTTTTCTCGTTTTGATCCCCGATTCCATGCCCTTTTTATGCAAGAAACCGAAGCTGCCTTTAGTATCGTAGGCCCCATCACCTAAAGCCCGCTTTATTTTATCATAACCTATGGTTTCTTCAGATACTTCAATTAAATCTTCAAATTTATCCCCATCACTGGTCTGTTCGTCAGTGACCTCTATAGCAACAATTTCCTTTGTGTTTACATTAACCGCTATATGAGCCTTAATCCAACCTCTATGGATTCTCCATTTTTCTCGCATCCATTCTCCTCTGTTTGTAACCTTTACTCCAGAACTATCTACTGCAATGATAATATCTTCGTCCTTATTCTTTATCGTATCACTAAGCTCCAGCTCCAATTTTTCAATCCGTTTGAATAACGTCGTATAATCTGCGGCGCTCTAGCTTTGGGATCATTTCGGATAATTTACGACTGAATCCTTCCATCTGTCGATAAGGCATGGCAAATATAATGTGAATAAATGCCATCCATAATATGAACTGTTTAGGATACTGGAAGGGTGCTCCACGTTTGTTTTTATTCATTTTTACTATCTCAAGATCCCAGTTCTCGACGAATTCTAAAGAAAGATACAATTCACCTCTTTGAACCAATCTTTCATTGTATTCCTTCCAGTTTCTGTTATCTTTGTATTTCTTGCCCCATCTTTTCTTTTCCCATCGTTTTGACATAGTGCATCATAACTGAATAGTTATTCAGTTATATATTTATATCTGTTAAATGCATACGGGAGACACATGAAAACTGCTACTCTCATTATTTTTCATCTGCATAGAAAAGATAAAAAAATTGAAATGAGTAATGCATGCAAATTATATCGGGAATTGTATGGATATAATAATTATTCATTCTATGGAAAGTACCGTAGTAGAATTGATGGGTTAATTGACAAAATCAATGGTATTCGAATTGTAAGGAGTGTAGTAATCGTTAGAAATGAAGATGCAAAATCAGTAATGGATCTCCT
>CAJHIR010000053.1 GCA_905067535.1 Candidatus Argoarchaeum ethanivorans | reverse complement strand
ACCTTGATCAATACATCACCAAGACTCGTTATTTCTGCACTCGATTGCTAACGCACTTGATTACTTCGTAATCAAGAATCAAAGGCTACTGGTATTTCTGCACTCGATTGCTCCGCAATCGAGAGTCAAAAGTTCCCAGTTATTTTCTGCACAACGAAGTTGTGCAGTGCTTGCGCAATCGAGAATTAATTTCTGCATACGTAGTATACAGTTCTGCACAACGAAGTTGTGCAATACGTTTACCTGCCTGTTCTTATTGGGTAATAGTCCAAAGTATATATATTATCTGCTCGACTTGTTGCCAGTTCGACTTAAACCGAAATCTATTTATTATCCTCTATCTGTAGCTGAATGAGGTGATATTAAAATGCCAGCAAAAGTAATAGTAGAAAAATGCAACGGCTGTGGAGAATGTATTGAGCAATGCCCAGAAGAATCAATAAAATTAGTTGATGAACTGGCCGTTATTAACGCCGAAACATGTACCGATTGTGGTATATGTGTTGACGCTTGTGCAGAGGAAGCAATCGAGATGGAATAGCTAAGCCACAAGATTACACAGGTTTTGCAGGACTGATAAAAACAATCCTGTAAAATCCTGTGGTTTTTATTTAGAATTATATAAATATATTTTTGATTATTTTTAATTTAACTACTACAGGCAAAGCCTTGCCATGGTTAGAAGAAAAGTTCCTGACATTTTAACAACTGATGAAGATTATTCCACTCGCATCAGATTCAATGGGCACCCGAAGTATGGCGACGCTGGTTATAACACCAGATGTACACATACTCATCGATCCGTCTGCAGCACTTGGACCACGTCGCTATAAACTACAGCCACATAAGAGTGAGCTGTTGCAGCTACAGAAGCATAAAAAACGAATAGAAGATGCCGCTTTGGAATCTGGTGTGTTAATTGTTACACATTATCATTTTGACCATTATGACCCGGGTAAAGTGGATATATTCTCTAACAAAACCGCACTGGTAAAGCATCCACTTGAGAATATCAACAAGAGCCAGAAAAATCGGGCAGATTATTTTATTAAACAGATGCTACCTGTAGCAGAGGTTGTTGAATACGCGGATGGGCAAAGTTTTGATGTTGGGGCAACAAACATTTGTTTTTCGCAGCCAGTATATCATGGTACAAACAATCGCCTGGGCTATGTGGTAGAAGTTGCTATATCAGACAGAGACCAGGTGTTTGTATTCACGTCAGATGTTGAAGGGGCAGGTATTGATGCACAGGCAGATTTTATTATACGAAATCAGCCTGATGTAGCATATATTGATGGCCCGATGACTTACATGCTTGGCTATCGCTATTCATACGCCAGCCTTAAAGCAAGTATCGATCACTTAATTCAAATTATTGAGAAAACCAGTCTTAAAACAATGATTCTTGATCACCATCTGCTTCGCGATCTGAAGTGGAAAAAACATATTGTGCCAGTGTTTGATGTGGGTGCAGAGCATGACGTACAGGTATTAACTGCAGCAGAATATTGTGGGATGGAAAACAGTATGCTTGAAGCAAGAAGAAAAGAACTGTACCAGGAACACTGAGAATCATATTTCAATTCGGGCGTCTGTTGGGAGTGGACATATAGGATGTGCCTTAAGTGTTCAGTGTAGAAATGCGTCTATTCTTTCTATCTGTCCATTTCGCGTGTCGTTTGCAAGTTTCTCTGGTATTGTGCTACCCAGTATCTTGCAAGTTTCTCCATCGGTGTATTTCAGGGTGTAGTGTGTGATTCTTGCTTTATCTTTTCCAAAGGTGTTTTTTCTTTTGTCGTTGTGGTATACGACGATTGTTTTTCCAAGGAATTTGAATGCGAAGCAGTTTTCTGGTATGATTAGTTCTTTTTGATCCTTTTTGTCTGCGAAGGTTTTGAAGGTCTGTTTTTTCTCTGTGAAAAGCCAGTCAGAGAGCGCTGGTTCAAGTTTTAGCTTCAGGTTTTTGGTCTCGTCGACAAAGAATGGGTGTTGTCCTGCGGTCATAATTGTCCACATATTGATCAGTTCTGCCGATGCTCCTGTCAGTCTTGGTTGGAAGCCTCGCCCGTGCAGTTTGCTATCAGGGAAAGCGCTGCTGACGATAAATGAACTGTTTTCAAGTATGCTCCGTCCATAAGTTTCAGGATCAAGGAAAGGTATCATTGTATTCCTGATTTCCTCGTAATATTCTCTGTGAAGACCGGCTTTAAGTAGTTCGAGCAGGTACTTGTATTCCATGTGCAGGTAGATGGATTCGTTCTCGATCCATCCAGGCGTGTATGCACGTGCCCGCCCGATCTCGGACGTTTCTCTTGTTATGGGTTCGCTTGTCTTGTACATCTTTAGTTTTTCATCGTATATTCTACTATTTTTAACATTTTTGTATATTTCGCTGGCTAATTCCTGTTTTATCTTCATTAGATGAACCGGCCCTTCAAGAAATAGTGAAAGCGGCTTTTGTTTGAACTCCAGTGGCGTTACAAGTTCCAACCCATGGTCGTTGACTGCAATTCTGTTCTCTTCATAATCCTTATGAATATGCTCGTATCTTTTGACTTCGTTTAAGAAATAGGTGTAGCATACTCCGTTTTTGTGGAACACTTTATCCTTTGGAATCTCGCTGAAGATGCTGTCAAGCAATTTCAAAGACTTATCCAGGAAGTCTTTTACTGTGGAAATCTTCATCTCCATTTCTTCGCCACTCACACCGAAGATAGTTTTCTCCCGGTAATCTTCCTTTATTCGGTGACTTTCATCCCAGAACAAAAATTTCCTGTTTTCATCCACCGAGTCCAGTCGTTTCTCGATTGCTTCCATCAGATCAGTAATGAATACGTCCAGTTCCTCGAAGATTGGTACAGACCCGGAATCTTCAAGCCCAATCACTGAGATTGCATCGGATACAAAGGAGCAAGCCCTTTTAAGTTCAAGGGTCTCTGGGAGAGATGATGCAAGGAGTCCTGGCAAGCCGTTTAAAGGGTCATTCCACCCGGGTTTGTCAGCCTCCATTTCCATGCCGATTCCTTCAGGATCCAGTGAAGCGATCTTGTTTGCGATTAAGGAAAGCAGCTTGACCATTAGGTTAGTTGTGTATACGCTGCCTCTGCCGTATTCTCTCCTAACCTTATAAGGATCAGCTTCCCTTGATTTTATCAGTTTCAACTTATCCCTGTTTCGTTTTACAGAACCGTACTGCCTGACATTTCCGTCAACCAGCACGTACTTCTTGTTTCGTGGCATAACAACATCGGGATTGTCATAAAACGTGAAAACAGATTTATCCACCAGTATCTCTTTTAACCTGTCCGGGAAGATTGTCAAGAAATTGTCGAGCAGGTCAAGATTGTACGTCCAGTGATCGATCCAGAAACCCTCGGATGGCTCGCCAACATCATTCTCCCGGGAGAACGAGAGCAATACCGAAATAATCTCATCATAACCAATAGACCTCCCGGTTATTGCCTCCTCGATCTTCATCATAAACTCGCCTGGTGTAAATGGCTCTTTAACAAGCTCCAGTAACTCATCAAAGAGCCCGGTATCGTCTACAAGCCTGCCAAGCCATTCCTCTATTGCAGGCAAATCCTTAACAGTGTACGTAAGACCATTTACAACCAGAGGATTGAAACCATCGGTCTGGATCAGGTTAAAGAACATGATGATATTACTGTCCTCTATCCCAGGATTAAACCAGGC
The DNA here is from genome assembly GCA_905067535.1 of Candidatus Argoarchaeum ethanivorans. The sequence goes on along the minus strand of CAJHIR010000053.1, from coordinate 3,587 downwards.
ATCATTTCTGCGGTTCTGATTAACATCCCTGAAATGCGAATTGCCCTGCGATAGATACGTCTCTTCAACTACAAAATAATTATAATCCCTCTCAAGATCCCCGTGTTTCCTCGAATACAGGTAGAACACGTTTTTACTTGACTGTGTTTGGAAGACAACAGGCATCCCGCCCCTCACCACATTATCAAGAAACGTCTGACCACAATAACTATCAAAATTTTTATTACTGCTAACAGTAAACATATTATCTTCAATCTCTTCAATAGTTCTTCTATTCTCGTCTCTCTTATCTAAAATTCCATTATCCACAACATACTTCTTAAAACTCCTCAGTTTTTCCTCAGAAGACGCATTGCCTACGATAGAATAAAATGTCATCTCTTTACCAGCAGGTATGTCAAGACAGAGTACCGTGAATGCACAGGGAGTCTTATTCTCATACATTTGATTGCATGCCAGCACCTCTTCAACACCATGCTCGGCAAACAGCCACGGGTAATCAAAGCTCCACGATACGCCAAACACCGATTCAGGATCCACCACATAACTATCACTTGGGATACTGCCTTTTCCATCTAACAGGGTAAAATAGAAATTGCCACCACGAATCTCCTGAACCTCCGGAACATCGAGAGGAACCTGTTTCAGCTTAAAGAGAGGCATCCCGTCAATGACCTCCACCTCTTTCATCGCCTCGATGTGTCTTGCAATAATTTTGATGCAGCGCTGGGTCATGCCAAATGAGAGGATATGCGGCAGACCATCGAGAAGTTCTGCCCTCAATGGTTTACCATTCAAATTTTTGATACTGACCATTCGCACAAGCCCCGCAACAGGCAGGTTCACAAGAGGAAAGAAGTTAACAGAAACCCGAAGACCAAGCGCACGATTAACCTCCTCTAACTCCAAATCCCAGGCAGAAACAATCATCCTCTGGGAAACCATCTCGTCTTTTGACTGTTTGAACGGCTCATACAAAACCTCACCGTCCACCTCCAGAAAAGTCCTGAACCCCTGGTTACCTACCATCTGGCAGGCTTTATTAAATGAGAAAAACTCCATAATTGCATTATCCTTATCCCGTACCCCAATACTGGACACACACTGCCCCCGGTTCACGTAATAAGCCCACAGCGGAACACCCCACTTTCCGCCAATGCCCGGGAAAAAACTTGAAAACGGCTTAGCCCAGTTATAATTCTCAATAACAAAGCGCTTCTCACTATCAAGATAATATCTGACGTTCTCTTCACTCACCATAGACAAAACCACGCGGGTTCAATGCTTCTTATGGTTTATATATGATTTTGGAGGCATCATCTAAAAAACCAGTGATTTTAATAATTATCGTAGACACATATCTTGATTACTGCGTAATCAAGCACTGGAAAATGATACAGTGCTATTTTGGATATTACAAAATTTAGCACACAATAATTATATTCAGTCCATATTACTTGTTTGCTAATTCACTGGATGACAACAGTGTGACATTTCTCTTTTACTTCTTCTAACGTGAGGTTTTCCAGATTCTGAGTGTTATTAGACAGTATCGTTGACGTTTTTCCAATGAACTCTTTATTTTGGTTTAAAGTATCTATACAGCTTTGAACATTGTTTGCTTTGTTTATGCTGTTTACTATATTGATTATGGGCTCATTCTTCTGGATTATCGGAATAAGTTTATAGTCTATCGGATGTTGATCTGGTGTCCAACTGCTTGGAGTGCGTTCTGAACTGTAGTCCATATTGACATTTATAGAAATTATCAGTTCTTCTTTTATCTTCTCTGGAAGGATTATGGCTGCATAGGGGTATCCAAATCTTTCCTGTAACATTTTTTGATCTTCTCTACTCACATTTCTGAAAACTGCTGAGCCACCCGCGGCTTTTTTGCCAGTAGCATTTGTGAGCATAACGGCTCTTACTATATTGTTTGGGTTTTCAAATTCGGAATTTGCAAGATCATAGAATCTTTTCGTGTGGGAATTGAACTGCGGCACAAGTACAAGATTAGCTTTTTTTAAAATTCTGCTTCTTAGGTCAGGGTTTAGAAAATCTGAACAGATAAGGATTCCTAAAGTGTAGTCGCCGAGAATGAATATCCCGTGAAGCTCTCCTCTGTTAAGACCAAATTCGTCGTAACCGATGTCTTCATCCCGCGCAGGGTTTATCTTCTCTATATGGAGTATCTTTTGATTTGGTGCTAAAATAGGGCAGATGTTCTTTCTGACATCTTTTTTTTCATCAAATTGATGAGAAAATAACTGATTGTATCTGTCAATATTTTTACTTTCCACGTAGTGAGAACCAGCTATAATCAGGGTTTCTTCACAGTCAGCGAACTCTTTCAAGTCACTCAGCATTTCAAATGGAATGGAAAGTTCAGGAAACACGATGCAGTCAGTTTTTCCTTTGAGAAAGTCAAGAATAGTCAAAATTTTTTCTTTGTACCTGTCATCCCATACAGGTGTCCAGATATTCCTTGTGTGCTCTAAGTCGTATCGGATTTGAACACTGGCAACTCTTAACATGGAATTGTTCTTCATCTACATAATTCTCCTTTTGAGAAAATATACCATCTGGTCACCTATAATTTCACAGCAGTCTAATTTTATTGTCCTTTTTATGTGTGGTTTTTCTATGTGTTCAAAGCAGATATTTTCTGTTGGATTCTGTGGCTCGAACGGAATAAAGAATCTTTTCTTTCTTTCAACGTTTTCTTCCCACAACACAGTGTCTCCTGTTTTTATCGTAATTGTGCCTTCAATCTTTGATATCTCCCCGGTTAAACTCCAGTTCTGGAAGTGCACATCAATTTCCATTGGGTTTTTGAAGTACTCACTCAGTTCATCTGATACATGCTTGAAGAGTCCTCGCAAGGCATGGTGTTCAATCGTAATTATTTTTTTGTTAAGTTCTGTCGTTATCTCGTCTATATCGGCGTTTTCCTTGCGCTGTTCTAATATGCCCTCTATTTCCAGTAGACATCTGCCGGATGCTGTTTTTGCTCCTATCTCCTCTCTTGTCTCTCTGAGACGTCTTTTGAACTTGGGCAGGTCGATTTTATTGTTTGACATTTCTGCTAACTGGAGCAGTGTGTCGTAGATGCAGTAGCAGGGGTATGCTTCATTGCATGAGTTCTTTGCATGTTTGAATGTTTCAACAGCCTTTTCGAGTTTTTCCCGGTCGAATCCGCTTATCATTGATTCGTTGACCAGTGCTCTTCCTCTGTAGTATTGAGCCATGTCTGACCATTTATCTATCTGTTCTCTGTCAGATTCAATTTTTGAGAGGCTGGATGCGATTTCTGCACATTTGTTGTAGCCTGAAATTCTTTTTTCTGATTTTGTTTCTAATCGGATGGTTTTGGCGCTGTATTTCAGTTCTGATATTATTCCAAGTTTTTTTATAAGAGTTGATTCGTATGTTAACCCAAGTTTTTTGAAGTATTCTGCTTTCTCTGCTAATTTCTGACTTGCATTTCTGTATTCTGCTAACGAGTCCCATATTTCTGTTGAATCTAAGATCTCAATCACGGTTTCCCAGTAGCGTAAGGTTGTGCTGGCTGCTCTTGACTGAAAGAT
>CAJHIR010000052.1 GCA_905067535.1 Candidatus Argoarchaeum ethanivorans | reverse complement strand
TCTACCGGGACTTTATAAATGAATTTAAAAGAGGAACAACGCCTGCAATGTTAGAACGTTTAACAGATCATATATGGGACTGGAATGAATTTTTTTATTTCTCAATTAACTATTCTTAACTGGGACACTACCCATTTTTCCAGTGTTCTTCTTATGAGTTCACTGTTTGCAGTAAGGTTTTATTTGATAATGGTAATGTGCTGTTCGTATGATTCGGGTTGCTGTTGGCGGAACATTCGAGTTTTTGCATCCAGGGCATCGTAAGGTGCTTGCCCGTGCATGTGAGATTGCAAAAGCTGGAGAAGTGGTTATTGGCATTACCTCAAACAGGTTTGCTTCCTCGAAGAGTCACCATGTTGCAGATTTTGACGTGCGATGTCAGCAGGTGCTCAATTTTGTTTCAGGTTTTGATGTGAATGTAACAGTTGTGCAGCTAAATGATGCTTTTGGTCCTGCACTGAACGATTGCTTTGATTATATTGTGGTCTCGCCTGAAACCCTTTCAGTGGTTGTTGAGCTTAATAAAAAGCGAAAGGAGAGATGTCTGCCAGAGATTAAAATAATATGTGTAGATTATGTACTTGCACATGATGGAAAGCCAATTTCTTCCTCCCGCATTGCAAACGGTGAGATTGATGTAAATGGTATGCCACTGCATACTCCATATGCAGAAAATAACGGTTAACGGCCAATTCTCGATTGCGCTAGCAATCGAGTGCGTTAACAATCAAAGTACCATCAAGGCACAATCAAGCTCCTTGAGCAGTGCTTCGACAATATATTGAGCAGCATTGATGCCAAGAGCCTGGTACAGACCATATCCGGATGGGGTGCCATTCACTTCAAGCACAAAAGTGTTTTTTTCATCTTCAACGAGGTCAACTCCCGCATATACAGAACCAAGTGCAGATGCTGCTTTTACAGAAATATCCTGTTGTGCTTTCGTGAGCGTACATGACTGTGGAATACCGCCACGACTGAGATTGTTTATCCAGCTTCCTTTTTGAGCTACTCGATAGATTGCACCAATCGCCTTACCCTCGACAACAAAGACCCTGGTATCTCTTCCACCATGAGTGATAAACTCCTGGAGATATATAACACCACGCTCCCGAATGATCTCCTCGATACGATGCAGTTGCTGCTCTTTGATTAACTCAACATCGTAGCCTTTGTATCCAAAGATTGGTTTTGCTACAGCACATCCGGCTTCCCTGACAAAGGATGCGGCTTCTCCGACACTTGAGGTCACACAGGTTTTCGGAAGTGGAAGACCAGCACGTTTTAATTTCCAGTATGAAAGGTGTTTGTTTGCTGCAAGCTGGATGGCAGATGGTGGGTTGATAACAGGCATGCCAGAACGTTCAAGTTCAAGCAAGAGATCAAAGCGAAAAGCTGTTGATTCAAGCCCACCAGATCCAACATCCCGCACCAGCAACCCATCCAGATCGGCAAGATTCCTGCCATCACAATTTATATGGTTAATGTCAGATATGGCTTTACTGAGCTGAATAATCACTGGACGCATGCCCTGTGCTTTCACATTGCTGATAAAGGATAAGGCGGTCCAGTCAGAAGGATCGGTTACTACAATGCCTATGTTCTTCATGGAACCTCATCAAGAGTTTTTGCAGCTCTGCACAACGGAGTTGTACAGACTACAATACATATATTCTTCATGGAACCTCATCAAGAGTTTTTGCAGATTTACCCATCTTTTTGAAAATGCAGCAAACAAGATTTGACACACGATCCACCTTGTCTATAATGATACCATCCGATGTTGCAACGATGTCTCTGCACCGTTTGAGTTCAAAATCAACACGCTTCGATGTTCTTGAAATACCATTAATCCCAAAGGACTTTAATTTTTTCCCACACACTGCTGAAAGCTCACCACTTCTGCTAATCTGGACATCAAACAAAAACTCTACCCGTGAAGGAGTGTGGTCAGAAAAAAAAGAAAGTATTGCATCAATGGCTTGAAAAGAGGTGTCTGTTAACCTATAATTTCGAACACCACCACGTAAATCCCTGAAAAATCCATCATCGCATACAAACACCGGTTCATTTAAAAAAATACATTCCACACCAAAGAGGACATTGAAGCCATCAACCCACACGCATGCTCCATCAACAGTACCACAGTCAACCATTTTTGATTTACGCGTTAGAACAGTTGCAAGATCAAAGACAACGCGTGAAAGTAGCATTCGTTGTGCTTTACTGATGCGATGGTGATCACATACAAACCTGATAGCACTGTCGCGGGGATAACCCACCTCTAATAGATATCTAATATCTTCTGCAGCTTGTAACAGGATGTTCACAATACTACAGCATGGATTTTAACAAAGAAAAGTATATCTGAACCTGGGCTGTTTTTTGGTGACGTTCGCGTGCCCTACCTTCATTTCAAACCCAAATACGGTAAGCAGCACTTGAAAAGCCCAAGTTGTGGCACACCACAACCTATTTACAGCATCCTTGCTATGGCAACAAAGTATGCCTGATGTGAATTCTAAAAATCGAAGTCTTGTTGACCACAAGTGCCCTACCTGTGGAAGCTGGATGCGCACTACCAGAGGGAAAAACGAGTCTGGCTTTGAATATATTATTTATTCATGTCAGGAATGTGGTTTATCTTATCGTGTTGATGCATGAATAGGGTCCATGCTATATCTTTTTCTGCTTACGTTGTATGCAGTGCCTCGGTTTATCTTATCGCGTTGATGCATGAATGCCGTTCGTGTTATGCAAACACCAGTTTTTATCTCCCCTCTCTTCTTTTTCGAAGCACCTGCATCTTTAATCGATAATAGGTTAGTACCAGCATCGCTGCTACAGCAAGGATCGTGAAAAAGTAGGTCAATACGATTGGTGCTGACCTTTTGTAGTATTTGACAGAGAAACCTTTTATATCCGAGCCATTCCATTCCATAATCGTTCTGCCAGAGTCATCTTCATACATCTTATCTGGTTTTGGTATTGGCATTCCTAAAAAACGACTTCCAGTAGTATAATCAGGCAAAAGCACAACTTTTATCTGGTTATTACCTTTTATCTCTCGTGCAAGCGCATTTCCTTCGAGCTTTTCAGTGTATGCAACAAAGTCTGTAGATGGTGGGAACTCAATAAACACATGTTTTCTACCTTTTATAACACGAGACGAAATAGTATACGAATAAGAATTTGCTGTATTTCCCCTGTTCACTGCTACTATATTGGACATTCCAAAATTTGATCTGGATGATGCTGAAGTCATATATATAAGATCCAGTTGAGTGGCATTATGTATTACATAAACGGTTTTTACACCATCCTCCATAATATAATAAGCTATAGAATTGTAAGGAGTATAATTAAAAACATATTCAGTGGAGTCAGGAGTAATGTCAGATTGTTGTATACATCCAAGAGATGTAAAAATAAACAACAAGAGAACTGATATTATAATTTTTTTGTTATGTCTTATCGATTCCATATTTATTTATAATCTTTGTGGTAGAATTTATTTCAACAACTGCTATGCCATCCTTGAAAACACGAACAACTCCACCGGTCTGCGAGACTGCAACGCCTACTGCCTGGGTATCCCTGGTAATGGCTGCAATAGCGGCGTGTCGTGCACCAAGCCCCTGTTTGATTGATATTTCCCTTGCATCAACATCGAGATATCTGCCTGCTGCAACAACGAGCCCTTCATCATCAATAACAATTACACCATCAAGCTGCACAAACTCTTTGAGAGCTTCCCATGTATATGGATCAAGTACATCGCGCTCTTCACTCTTATGACCATAATAAGGATTGAGTACAAGCTGGTGGGATCTGCGCATCACCTCATCCACATCCCCAATAACAAAGGCACATCCGATTGGCACGCCTTCTCTGCCAAAAGTAGCAATATCAAAGGCAACATTCATTACAGAAAGCAACAGGCGCATATCCACTCGTTCACCGCAATCCAGAAGTTCATTTATAACCTTATTTTCTGTTAAATCATGAACCACGATAGAGACGGAGTCTTGTATCTCTACAATACCAACTACATAGTCTCCTTTTAACAACCCGCCGATGTAGGAGAGAACCGCAGCATCTGAAATTTGTTCCGAGGACGTTTTACTATGAGATTCTATATTTTTTAGAATTTGTATGAATTGTCCACCTTCAGAATCTGATTCCACAACCGGCATCAGTTTATTAATCTTCAGTGTGCTATTCTCAGCAATAATAACCGGCACATCATCTGTTTTGATGGGGAGATCGCTTAGGCAGATGATAGGTGCATTGATGCTTTTTGCGATATCAATACAGGCTTTGATAATTGGCTCAATGTATTTCATATTCTTAGGTGTATACTAATTGTTCAACACACTTATTAATATCTTCTCCTAAAAAATTGGTTCTCTCTGTAATTTGCGTTGCACATATCCCATCGTTATACCCAATTACGAGTTCGTCTCTGTAAGGTTGTACCGAGATTTCTCTTGTTGTTGCCTTCGTTAAAATCATAAGATTCGGATGTTGTGCGAAGTGTAGTCACACGTGGCTTACTGAAAAATCATTTATATCAACATCTGTAAAAAAGAATGGGCGAGAAGGATGATTGAAATAGATAAGATATATGTTTCCGATTGTGTAAAATTCATGAAACAAATAGAAAATAATTTCGTGTTTTAAACCCTGGAATGTAAGTGCTCGCGACTAATATATCGGTACACCCTCGCTGTTTCGCAGTTTTACAAAATCTTTCATCAGGCACCTGGTAATATGACCCGGTTTACCGTCCCCGATTATTCTGCCATCAGCTTTAGTTACAGGTGCTATCTCCGCGGCTGTTCCAGTGACAAATACTTCATCTGCTGTGTATAAATCAAAGAGTCCTATGTTTGTTTCAATCAAGGAATACTTATTTTTCTCTGCAAGCATAATAGCTGCCGCACGTGTAATACCTTTCAGGTTGTTAAGCGGTGGTGGTGTGTAGATAATGCCTTTTTTTACGATGAATATGTTATCTCCAGAGCCTTCAGAAATACATCCATTGGTATCAAGAATAATTGCTTCATTCCCACCCTTTTCATTTGCTTCTATCTTGGCAAGAATATTATTAAGGTAGTTAAGAGACTTGATGTTAGGGGGTAGCGTATCAATTCTATTTCGTTTAATACCCACAGTTACTGCAGTAAGCCCTTTTTCGTAAAGGTCGCCATACATTGCACCCCATTCCTCGGTAATGATAAATATATTGGGTCGTGGACATTTAAGTGGATCAAGACCAAGATCTCCAATACCACGTGTTACAATAGGTCTGATATATGCATCAGTTAAATTATTGCAACGAAGTGTCTCAAGAATGGCTTCCAACATTTTATCAGGCGTAATCGGGATTTTAAGAGTAATTGCGTGTGCGGAGTCGTATAATCTATCGATATGTTCATTTAATCGAAAGACTCTGCCATTATAAGCACGAATCCCTTCAAAAACACCGTCACCATAAAGAAAACCATGATCGTACAATGATGTCTTTGCCATGTTTTGTGGAACATATTCTCCATTAACGTAAACTAACATCACGAACGGCTTTAATACAGTACAATGCTTATATGCTTTGTGTACTTAGTAAACGCTTGCTCTATTATCCAAACCTTTTCATTCTACAAACATCCAGATCTCAAAGGTTTCGCTTGAGCAATATTTTTTTCACACGTTTTACACATTCCGATAGTATCTGATCTTTGTCGCCTATTACTTCAAGTCCTGCTGCACCGTTATGTCCTCCCCCTGTCCCGCCATGTGTTTTTCCAATCTCCTCAAGAATTTTTCCAAGTGTCACACCCCTTTCAATGGCGGTGCGCCGGGCTCTGCTGCTGATCCTGACCATCTCCCCAATAGGAGTTGCTACAAAGGAAACGTCTGCTCCAATATTCACCAGGGTGGATGCTGCTGTGCCATTGAATGAGCTGACATAAGAAGTTGCGATAATCCAGTCATTTGCCCGTTCGATCTTTGTGCGCATGGCTGCCTTTAGCATGGCAATGCGCATGGATATATCATGCGGCGTGGAAGAAAGAAGTTCAAGAACTTCGCCATAGCTGACCCTGCTTTCTTCAAGCAGACTGGCGGTGGTATATAGTGAATCTGCTGTAGCGTGTTTAAAATGTCCTGTGTCTGTGATGATTCCTGTTATCAGTGCTATGCCCATTTCCGTAGAGAAGGAATGCCCGGTTTCATGAAGCATTGTGTAAACGATTTCTGCTGTCGAGGTTCTATGTTCTATGAGATGGAACTCTGCTCCCTCCAGCATGGTATTTGTCGTATGATGGTCAATAATGCAGTATTTTTCAAGTTTGATATTGTTCAGTTGAACACCAGTGGATGTATCGACCACAACAGTGATATCATACGTTGATATATCAGGGTTGTAGAGCACCTTCATGTCGAGGCGATTGATGAGGGTAGAACTTATGCGGTCAACACTATCGATTACGCCAATGCTTCCGCCAAATACCTCTTTAAGAGAGTAAGCACTTCCAATAGCATCTGGATCGGCATTTCGATGGCATAAAAAAAGTGGGTTTTTAAACTCTGTTAATAGAGAATAAAATTCATTGCGTGAGACACTGTTATCCATGAAATATCTATAAATTAATAAAATTATATTTCTATTGTGCTGTGAGTCCTGCTGTATCTAGTGCCTCTTTCAATTTTTCTTGTTGTTCAGCAAATCTTTTCTGAATGCGTTCTTCCTGACGAGTGAACGTTTTAAGCCTCAGATCAAGACTTTCTTCCTTCTTTTTCAAGGATTCGATTGTTTCGTTCTTATTGCTTTTAATCAGAATATTGCCAACTGTCTGGTATAATACAACATCATCAGTTGTAGTCTCAACAGCCTCCAGTGCACGATCTACATCGCGCAAGCTTAACTCGATCTGGCTTTTTTGTCCAACCAACATCTGTGCCTGTTGCTGTGTCTGTTGAAGTTGAGACAGTTGATTTTGAATCTTAGGGGATATTTCTGAACTCATATTTATCACTACCTTCTACATGTTATTTAACATATACGGTCAAACCAGTATCTCCGAAAAACTTTTAAATTTTCTTTCAATTCTTCTTTAATCTGAAATTAGTCATTTCTATTCGATTGGATCCCAAGCAGATTTTATCATAATCTTTATATACAAGGGATATCCATAAGATATCCTATGAAGAAAGTAAAAATACAACTGCAAAATCATATAGAAATTGATGACATTCATGGTTTTTTCATTCGTAAAGTAACAAAATTCGGAAACAGTGCCAAAGTCGATTGTCCAAAAGAGTACCTTGGTCGCACAGTATATCTGGTGATTGTATGACTATTGACCCAGCCAGGTATTTCCGTAC
>CAJHIR010000051.1 GCA_905067535.1 Candidatus Argoarchaeum ethanivorans | reverse complement strand
TAAACCAAACTCAACTGAGGACACTCCTGATAAACCACAACTGTCAAAGTTGGGTTATACGAAAAACAGAGATTAAAATTTGATAGTTTTGCAGATCTACAGACGCCAGAGGATGCATTCTGGTCAAGACTTCCGGATAAGGCCAAGTTGAACGTATTCTTCAAACGCATGGAGGCAGGATTGTGAGAAAATGTAATAAGCGGGGTGGAGTATATGAAGTCAATACATTTGGGACTATACACTCCCAAGTTCAGGCAAACTGGGTAAGTATGGCTGCCAACATTACCACAGGTATCCATTCGCCATCCACGAGTAAATCCAATGATTTTCCTGTGTTCTTTTCCCTGCAAAAATATAAGATGTACCAGTATCCATATCCAATAGAAAGGACTAAAACGATAAAATAGATATGAAAATAACCTGAGAGATATGAGTATACAAGCCAAGGTATGAGTGTTGAGTTAAGAATAAGCAGAAGATTTTTCGTTCTTTTTCTCCCAAAAACTACTGGAATCGTTTTCACTCCGTTCATTTTATCACCTTTGACGTCCCGAACGTCGAATAATACTGTGTTGATGAATAGTTTTGTAAAAAAAAAATAAAAAATCAAGAAGATTAGAAAATAATCGCAAAACGAGATGGCTAACGGAACAAAAGCTCCCACAACTGACCAACTTAAAGCGATTACAATGTTTTTCACAGCTGTTATGTCTTTCAATCGAAAACTCGAGATTTTTATACTGTACATGACTCCAATGAATAAAGGAAAAATGATTATAAAGATAGCAAAATGGTTTTGCAAAAAAGATAGAGACAGGGCAGCAATGTAAGCTGCTATTGTAGCCAACGTAACAGAATTCTTATTTTTTTCAATAAATCCAGCCCTTTCCGGCACATTTACCGAATCTTCCTTTATGCCAGTCAGTTTATCCAGATTGTAAACAGTGAAAGTAAGAAGGCCAGAAGCAAGAAGCAGGTTAAAATTAACTCTTACTTCATAAAGCAAGAAAGAAAAATAGGCTACTAAAGAAGCATTTATGGCAATAAATATGGAACTTATAGCCAAGAAAGATACAAATTTATCAAACAATAAATGAAGATGCTTGAGAAAGTAAAGATTGACAAAACCAACTTTTGCACCTACATGATTTGTGCCCATATCCCCGGACAATGTCTGTGAAAATCACAAATAAACTTGCTCTGCCTGCTTTAGATAAAACTTAAAAAGTTCCATCCCCCATTCAATCGCTTTTTTATCATAGCTTATGATATCTCTATTGTAGTCATAAGTTCCACCAACATGAAACATCCCAAAGGAGAGAAAATAATCAGTAACAGTAAAAGCAGCATTTATGCCTTCTTTCACAGTGTATAGTTTAAGTTTGAAGTTTTCATCTTCAATGGCATCTTTTAACATCTTTTGATTTGCCATTTCTAACATTTTATTAAGTACTTCCTCTGTCACCACAAGTTCCACATCAGCTTTTTTCTTTAGTATTAACTTCTCAAACAGGAGCGGATAATCCGGAACGAAAATAGAAGATATTCCTCTTATCTTCTTAGCATCCTCTAATAAGTTAACAAAATTCTTGTGAACTTTAAAAATATCAATGGCGGTATCTTCGAGAAGAGCCGAGTCCTTCAACCATCCAATTTTCTCAAGCAAACTGTGTGGAATGCCGCTGAGATCATGTGTAAGCCAGAAGTCCTCGTGTGTTTTCACTACCTCTATCGCATCAATAAAATCAGCCAATTTTAGTGCAATGACTTCACCGATTTTTGTTAGTGCATAATTTCTGTCTTCGTCCTGGAAAACGAGATTACCTTTCTCAAGTTCTCTTAATGCATGTATAGCAGTTGTAGAGCTTACTCCAAGCTCAGTGCGAAAATCTCTCAGCTCCATTCTTCCCCTGTTTAAACTGATAAGAATGTCACTTCGTAGTTGTGAGCATGTAGAAAGACGAATGGTATTTTGAAAAACTGTCGGCTTCGTTTTTTTATATGGCATTGACATTAATGATGCATGTTGATTACCTATATTAATATGTTCATTTGTTGTATCTCCTTCCATTATTGTCACCTGTTGTCATTTTACTTAGGTATTACCCATATAGTTAATCTGTTAAAGTATTGCTAAATCCAAGCAATATTGCTTTATAGATGGAACTATTTATAGTCAAGAACGTAATTTTTATAACTAATCAGTTCTTTGTCTATAAACTCGGTTGTGGGGCAGTCTCTTTAATCGAGAGTGACACGGCTCTGGGTTTTCATCTAAAAATCAGATTGTCGCGACAATAGTTTTGTGGTTCGAGCTTGAAACAAGTACGAGCAAAGATTAATACACTTGTATTTCATTTATCTCGAAGCCATGAACAATCATTTCCCAGAACTTAAATGTGGGATTGAAATCCACCAGCAGCTTAACACAAAAGAAAAGCTATTCTGCAAATGCCCGACAAGACGCAGAGATACGGGTGAGTCAAATCTTGAATTCCACCGATACCTCCGAGCGACAACAAGTGAGATGGGGGAAATAGATAGAGCAGCACTTGAGGAAACAAAGATACAAAAGAAATACATCTATAAAGCGTACGATTCCACCTGTCTGGTTGAAAATGATGAGGAGCCACCCGGGAAGCTGAACATGGATGCTCTTGATATTGCTCTTACCATGAGCAAGATGCTTCATATGCACCCTGTGGATGAACTTCACAGCATGAGAAAAATCGTGGTTGATGGATCCAATACTGCCGGATTCCAGCGTACAGGGCTTGTTGCAACCGATGGATACATTGATGCTGGTGGCAGGGTTGGAATCAGTGTAATCTGCCTTGAGGAAGAAGCCGCACAGAAAATCGAAGATTCCGGAGAGAGCGTCATCTATTCACTTGATCGGCTTGGAATACCACTAGTAGAGATTTGTACTGCACCGGATATTAAAACGCCAGAACAAGCACGCGATGTTGCGGCATATATAGGAATGCTTCTTCGCTCAACAGGGAGAGTTAAACGAGGACTTGGCACGATACGTCAGGATGTCAATATATCTATCACCGAAGGAGCACGTGTCGAAATAAAAGGTGTACAGGAATTGGACCTCTTACCTACGATCTTGAACAAGGAAGTGCGAAGACAGACCAGTCTTATTGACATAAAAAATGAACTCAACGAGCGGGGGGCTGCGGTAGATGGAACTATCACAGATGTTACCGATCTATTTAAAAATACAGATTCAGCGATACTCAAACGTGCACTTGGTAGTGGTGCAATACTTGCAGTAAAACTTAAACGGTTTGCAGGAATCGTTGGAAGAGAGATACAACCTGATAGGCGGCTTGGTACCGAATTCTCCGATCGTGCAAAAAAGTCGGGGGTGGGTGGAATATTTCACACCGACGAACTGCCAAACTATGGTATTACCAAAAGCGAAGTAAACGAGCTAAAGAAGACCTTAAACGCAGATGAAAGGGATTGTATAGTAATTGTTGCAGACAGAATAAACCGCGCGCGAGGTGCTCTTGAATCAGTAATAATACGAGCACAAGAGGCACTCGTGCATGTGCCAGAAGAAACTCGCAGGATGCTTCCGGACGGAACTTCAGCTTATATGCGACCTCTCCCGGGAGCTGCCCGCATGTATCCTGAAACCGATGTACTGCCAGTACCAATCACACAAGAACACCTTGAAAAAATCAAACTTCCGGAGCTTCTGACAATAAAAAAAGAGCGATTCAGGAAACAATATAATCTCAACGACGAGCTTGCAAATCTTATCAGCCAATCAGAAAATGCTTATCTGTTTGAACAAATAATCTCGGCAGTTCCCGGAGCAAAACCCACAATAGTAATAAAAACACTTCACGCAACGATTGGTGAATTGCAAAAAGAAGGATACAACACATACGGAATCACCCTCGACCACCTGGTTGACCTGTTCAACTTTAGTGCAGAAGGAAGCATTCCAAACGAGGCAATCAAAGAAGTGCTCAAAGCAATTACAATCCACCCACAGGTATCTTTAAGAGATTTACTGACCAAACTGAGACTTGCTGACGCCGATATTGCAGGCGCTGAAATACTGATAGGGGAAATAGTCAAAGAGCGGGAGGAATTTGTAAAACAGCGTGGGCTTGATGCAGCAGGACCCCTGATGGGAGTTGTTATGAAAGAACTGCGTGGAAAGGTAGGAGGACAGCAGATCAGCCAGATACTGAAGCGAAAGATAGAAGAAATACTTGAAAATTAAGTAACAGAATATTAGTATTAATGGAGGAATTAATATGCCACTCCCTAAAATTGAGATAGAAGCTTTAAAAAATGTAGTAATAAATATAGGCGGGATTGAAGAGGAAGAAGAAGAATGGGAGACAATGGGCCCAACACCGATGCCGGGTATAGCTGATCTCAGGAACTGGGATTACAAGCTACTCAAGCGATACAAACCGTTCTATGCTCCCTACTGTGAGATGTGCTGCTTCTGCACATTCGGGAAGTGCGATCTTACCGGAGGAAAAAAAGGTGCATGCGGTCTCGGTATGGCTGCCCAGCAGGCACGGTTTGTAACGATTGCATGTCTTATGGGGTGCTCTGCACACACAGCACACGGAAGGCACCTGCTTCGCAAGGTTCTAAAGATTGTGGGAGATCGTGAGATTAATATGGGCACAGGTATCAATATCGAAGCACCGCTTACGAGGCTTATCACAGGAATTAAACCAGGGAAATTGAGTGAGTTCATTCCTGTGCTTGAGTATCTGGAGGAGCAGATTGCCCAGTTGCTGGATTCAACGCACACTGGTCAGGAAGGTTCAAATCTCGACTATGAGTCAAAGGCATACCACGCTGGCATGCTTGACTCGCTCGGTAAGGAGGTTGCAGACCTCATCCAAATCGTTGCATTCGATCTTCCCAAAGGGGACCCTGATGCTCCTCTGGTTGAGATCGGGATGGGCTGCGTTGATGAAAGTAAGCCGGTCATACTTGTCATCGGTCATAATGTTGTGCCGTCTGTTGCTGTTATGGATTACATGTCTGATCATGGACTTGATGAACAAATTGAAGTTGCGGGAATTTGCTGTACTGCCATTGATACGACACGATACTCCCAAAAAGCGAAAATCGTGGGCTCAATTGGGCGGCAGCTTCGTTTTGTCCGTTCAGGGGTTGCAGATGTTATCATGGTTGATGAGCAGTGCATCCGTGCAGACATTCTTGAGCAGGCAGAACGAATTCATGCGCCGCTCATTGCAACAAACGATAAGGCAATGTATGGGCTTGTTGATCGAACAAATGATTCGGTAGATAATATTGTTGCCATACTCGCAAGTGGCAAGGAACCTGGTGTAGTGATCCTTGATCCGGTCAAGGCAGGAGAAGTGGCAGTACGAGTTGTGCAGATCACGCATGAACAGCGAAAGGAACTTGTTAATATCCTAACCGATGAAGAGTTCAAAGATTACGTTACGATGTGCCAGAACTGTGATGCAAACTGCATAGTTGCATGTCCGCAGGGGCTTCCGATTGGTGAAGCAAATAAAGCTGCTGCGAAAGGGGATACTGCACCGCTTGCCAGCCTGTTTGACCCGTGTGTCGGGTGCGGGAGGTGCGAACAGGTGTGTAAGAAACACATTCCAATTGTTGATGTAATCCTGAAAGCATCGCTTCCTTATGTAAAATCAGAGAAGGGAATGATACGTGTTGGGAGAGGTCCTGTGCTTGATACGGAGATCAGAAAGGTTGGTGCTCCACTTGTTCTCGGAACAATTCCCGGAATTATCGCCATTGTCGGGTGCGGTAACTACCCCAACGGAACAAAAGACGTGTACAGAATAGCAAAAGAGTTTGCTGAACGGAAGTACATCGTTGTTTTGACCGGGTGCGGCGCTATGGATGCTGCACTCTACCGTGACGAGGATGGAAAAACACTCTATGAGAAATATCCGGGAGACTTTGCTGGCGGATGCGTTCTCAATATTGGTTCATGCGTTTCAAATGCACACATTCATGGTGCAGCTATCAAAGTGGCAGCGATCTATGCAAGACGAAACATCAGGGGAAACTATGCAGAGATTGCCGACTACATCTTAAACAGGGTTGGTGCGTGTGGTGTGGCATGGGGTGCAATGTCCCAGAAAGCAGCATCGATTGCATCAGGTGTAAACCGGATAGGCATTCCAGTTGTTATCGGTCCACACGGCTGGAAGTATAGAAGAGCATACCTTGGACGAAAATATGTTGATGAAGATTGGGTGGTCTATGATGCAAGAGACGGCTCTAAAGTGCAGATTGAGCCTGCACCGGAACACATGCTTGTGGCAGCAGACACGTATCAAGAGGCAATCCCACTCATTGCAAGACTCTGCTTTCGTCCAACCGATAACAGCATGGGTAGGCAGGTAAAGCTCACGCATTACATGGACCTGTCGATGAAGTATCTTGGCGTGTATCCTGACGATTGGCACATCTTTGTGAGGGGCGAAGCAGATCTCCCGCTTGCAAGAAAAGAGGAGTACCTTAGAATCTTGAAAGAAGAGCATGGATGGGATATCGATCTTGAAGCAAAGAAAATACTTTCAGGACCTGTGCAAAAGATGGATGTCGGGTTTGACGCAACAAACCTTGAAGAACTGATAAAGAAGAACGAGTGAGGTAATAAGGATGGAAATACCATTTGATATTGGAAATATTTCAGGTCCTGAGAATGCAAGAGTAGCACAACCAGAAGCTCTTGGAAGAGCGATTAAGAATGCAAAGAGACCGCTTCTCGTTGTTGGCTCAGAGATTCTTGATGATGGCTTGATAGAAAAAGCAATTGCCATCGGGAAAAAAGGAATTCCCATAGCAGCAACAGCACACAGCATGAAAGGCTTTGTGGATAGAAGGTACACAGAGAATGTCCACCTGACAGGTCTTCATGAACTTGCAAATAACATTGAAAGCAGGGATTGGGTGGGTTTTGATAAAACGGGTGGGTACGATCTGGTAGCAGTGCTTGGTGGTATTTACTATTCAACCTCACAATTCCTGATTGCTCTAAAAAACTTTGCAACCGATCCGATCGTTCGATGCATCTCGATTGATCGATATTATCACCCGGCTGCACGAATGAGTTCTGGCAACATAAGTCGAAAACATACAGACGAGTTTAAGAAAATGCTTGACAGGGTTATTGAGAATATTTAGATTTGTATAAAATGAGCTCGGAACACACATATTATCGTAGACACTGATTTATTTCTTATTAATTATACGGGGTTTTATATTTACAGACCTGTCAAACCTACTGTCATACCAATTTAATTTTTAGACGTAATGTAGGATCGTGTGAGTGTTAAGCCTCTTCTTGTTGAACAAACCATAAGAAATAAAACCACAGAGAGCACAGAGAACACAGAGAAGATTG
>CAJHIR010000050.1 GCA_905067535.1 Candidatus Argoarchaeum ethanivorans | reverse complement strand
GAAATCGATGAATATCGACTTGACGGCAGTTATGATTCCTTTTTGAATCATGCTGCTATCTGGTACAAGGGTTGTGGGACAAAAATAAAAGATACCTTTGGACCTGCAAAACTTCAGTCTTTCAGTATAATCACAAATACCTTTTTTCCAATGTGTCTTTTTGGAGCGTCTATTTTAGCACCATTTCCGTATGGTGTAATCCTTTTCTCATAAATCTCTTCGACATTATCCTTAATTGTCACATTTCCACCGGCGATGGCTTTAATTTCCCTCATACATTTAGTATATACATGTAAACACTTAAATACTTTGCGATACATAAGGACTGATATGATGCAAGGTCAGGATATAAGAGACAGATTAAAAGACATAGAAGATTTTCTGCTTGATGAATACAAGGAAAACAAAGAAGAAAAGAAACGGGATTGGCGGACGTATGAACAACGATTAATGAATCGGATAAAAGGAGCGATCAAGAATCTTGAACCTTTGATAGACGAAGCAATGAACTTTGAGACTCATAGGGGGCAGGGAAGGAAACCAGAGCTTGAACTCAAACAAAAGGTAATCATCCTTTTATTGAAGGAGCTGTCTGGAAAAAGCAACAGAATGATGGCTTCGATGCTTGCAGTATTCTCCTTGCTTTCGGGAATAGATGTCAGCTATAAAACTGTGGAACGCCTGTACTCTGACAGTGAAGTTGGAATGGCAATTTATAACCTGCACACAGTGATTCTAACAAAAAAAGGCGTTGAGAATATAAATACTTGTGAAGACGGAACAGGATACTCTTTGACAATAAGAAAACATTACGCTTCTGAAACCGAAAAACGAAAAGATAAAGCAAAAGAATATTCTGGAACAAAGACTTTTGTTTATTCCTTTAAATTGCTCGACCTCGAATCAAAGATGTACGTAGCTTATGGAATGAGCACAAAAAGTGAAAAAGAAGCCTTTGACAGGACACTTGATTGCGCAGCAATCTTTCCACAATAGCCTTTTATTCTATAGTCACTAACCTCCCAATGAATTAGGCGGCATCGAGGTCGATGCTCGGTTAAATGACTTAAACTCCTCTAAATGGTTCGATTTCATTATTGATAAAGTTATACTCTTTGCGATATTCTTCCCTTACTTCTAATAATTTTTTCAAAAGTTCTCCATCCAACTCTTTTAGTTGGATTAACTTTTTACTAAGTTGTTTATGTATTTCAACAATATGAGGTTTATCTCTAAATTTCAATAATTCATCTTGGTTTTCTTCCCAAAAATCAATACGCGGTTCGATAGAATTCGGACTGCGCTCTATTGTATATTCAAGGTTGATTAGATGTTCGCCGTAAAATCGAAAAGTATTTTCAATAGGCTCTTCCGTTAATCTATACGTAGCTGGTTTTCCTTTGTTAAATTCTTTTACCATTTCTTCCAATCGCTCTTTAAGCTCTGGGGTTTTAGTTTCTTTTTCAATTTCTTCATAAAATTGATTCAATTCATCAATTAAAAAATCATGAGAAGAAAACATACTATTTAAATCAGAGAATTTATTAAGAACATCCTTCAATGCCCCAACTACTTTTTTCATCAAACAAAGATTGTACAGATCCATATTGCGTGCTATAGAATAATCTTCCAAGTCCAGACCTAAAGCCACAACCTCCTGATGTATAGCGGTGCCAAGAAATCTTTTTGTTTTGAATCGCATCAATTTCGGATTCAATATGATTTATTGCTGGTGTTAGAACATCTTGCACTTCTCCTAAAACTTTAGAGAATTCCTTTTAACTTCAATTTTTCTACTTCAATCCCACAAATCCCTTTCTTTGACATAATTTTGCCATTTATTTCCAATTTTAGGTTTATTTAACTTCATATTCCTCAATTTTTTCCATATTTAATGATAGCTACCGCTAATCATTGTATGATGCCTTTCTTTTTCAATGTGCACAACTGATACAAATTATAATCCATAGCAGTAAACATCATTTTAACCCCTGTTCTTGCCACTGTGGTCACTTTTACCCTCCCGGACACAAACACAGTTTTCACAACAGCATAAATCCGTTCACACTTTGCTCTTGTGTGATTGATTCGTTTGTTTCTAAGTACATCCCTTATGCCTATTGGATGTCCTCTCACACCTCTTTACATAGTTGCATTATATCCATTCGGATGCGCCCCAAAGTAGCCTTTGTCCCTATAAACTACTTCACCTTTCATTGACAGATCAACCTGATTATCATGAACAGATGCTGTTGTTGTTTTGATTCTTCGAATCAATTGATAATCCGCATCAATTATTGTGTGCAACTTGTATCCATAATACGATTTGCCGCTTTTCTTAGACCACGTACCATCCTTACTCCTTCGTGTTTTTGCTTCATCACCCCGTGGTGTATCTGCCTTTGCATGTCCGGGATCGGATTGAATGAAGGTTGCATCTTGTATCATTCCTTTCTTAATTTTCAGACCTTTTTCATCAAACTGTCTTTGTAATTCATCCCATATTGCAGAGTCTTTCCCGGTTTTTGCGATTCTGTTTTTAAAATTCCAAATAGTGGAACGGTCCGGAATGTTTTTTGGAAAACCAAGGAATTTCCTGAAGGAAATTCTGTCGGTAGCCTGTTTTTCTATTTCAAGGTCGGATAAACCATGCCACTGCTGAAGTACAATCATTTTGAGCATGACGATTGCATCATTGTTTGGTCTTCCACCAAATTCTGTGTGGTTGTTGTACATTTCGTCGATTATTGGACGAAATGGCTCCCAGTCTATGAGGGATTCAACCTCTGAGAGCTTGTCTCCAATAAGTGCGAGCCGTTTATATTCTTCTCGAAGTGCAAAAGCAGTGAAGGATGACATAGTATGAAATATGTTTTGAGAATATATAAATTAATCTAAATAGTTTGATGGGGGTTAATAGAAATTCTCTTTAGTTCTTTCTCTCTCTTTAATCATTAATCTTGTTTGTTTTCTTACTTCATTGGCATACCATCCAGTTATTACAACCAATGCTGCTACAAGTGCAATATTACCTTTATTGTATTAATTGCATCCCAATTAAATCGTCTACTATTATAAAAAATTTCTGTATAATTCATAAGAATCTCTTTCAGTTCTGTTAATTTTACTCTTCAATCTGATAATGTCTTGATATGAATCATCTTATTCTGGCTTATTTCTCCAAGATATCATCTTTTATACTGCATTTACACGAGAATCTCCATCAGGAACTAAACCCTTTCGGAAGTACTGCATGTGCAAACACTTAAATGTATCTAAAATCTCATACGTCCACTGGTGAGGTAATACATGTTCATCGAAATTGATGGATGGATGGCAAAACTTCGATTCTCTGCATGCCATCTCATACCAAATCATCACAAATGTGGAAGGCTGCACGGTCACACCTATGCAGTAACCGTACATATAGAAGGTGAACAAAAAAATGAATTCATCATTGACTTCGAGGAATTAAAACAGATAGTAACAAACATCTGCGACACACTTGACCACAGAGTTATCCTTGCAAGAGATGATGAGCGCATCAGAATACACGAAGATTGCGAGAGTGTTGAAATGCTGGTTTTGCAATCTAACAAAAGATATGTGTTTCCAAAAGAAGATGTAATCCTTCTGCCAATTCCATCGATCAGTGCGGAAGAGCTCTGCCAGTACGTTAATTCAATGATTGCAGAACAACTTGAAGATAGGGATAACATCAAAAGCATTATGGTGCAGCTGGATGAAGGCATTGGGCAGGGAGCAGGATGCACACTCGATCTAAAATAACATAACACGCTACTCAATTCTCGATTGCGCTAGCAATCGAGTGCAGAGATGCACACTCGATCTAAAATAACACGCTACAAAAAGTACAGTGTTACTGGCAGAAGTATGCATCCCATCAAATGACTCTTTCGGACATTAAGATAATGCGGAAGCATCCCAATTGGAATAGCAATTGCAAAAATAACAAGTCCAAACACACCAGTAAATATTACAACAATTAATAAAAGTCCGGACAGAATTACGGTGGACAATTTTGTATAGTTTATTTTTTTAAAGAGTTTAACGGCTTGTTTTCCAATAAAAATGGTTGTAGGATATGATAATAGTGCTGTAACGACTATGACCACAAATAGTAGTACCATCAGGTCAAGGTTCAATTGAATAATCTGGTTTATGGCAGAGACTGCCCCACTACGGCTTTTGCCAATCACATAGAGTGCTATCAGGCTGAATAGTGCATTGGAAGTATTAGCACCACTCAAAGAGACAATGAATTCATTGTGAGAGTGTTCATTATTTTTAGGGAGAGCAATGCGTGCGATAATCGTTGCGACTGCCGAAGATACCCCGGGAAACCATGCTACAAGCGAACCCGCGGTGCTCCCGAAAAAGATTCCCCTGAGGAGGTTTGCAGCAGGAAGATTGTATTTTGTATCCTGCTGTTCCGGGAGAGTAGTTTTCGAGAGCATGCTTATGAGGAGTACGGAAGCCCCGAAAAGACCGCTTAATAACGGCAGAAAAACAGTCTCTCCAACATTTGGGATTATTGAATTCATCAATGCTTCTTTTTCAAAAGCAAAGAGTCCGAGAAGACCTGACAATAAAAATACGATCGCTGCATAAGCTTTATATTTCAGGTGTACGAGACTTCCCTCCCCCCGCATCTGCTCGCCTTTTTCAGTTAAAACCATCATAAGAATCAATGTGATGAGCAACCACGCCATGTATTCCTGTAATACAATATAATAATTTTTAAATATCCAGATCATAGGCAGTGCGAGTAACAGCGAGGTAATGATTGCACCTGCACTTCCAAGAGCGGATAAACGTATGGCTTCGATTCCACGCCCCTCCATTGTCAGGGTGTGGCCAGGGAGAACCGCGAGAGCAGTGTCTGACTCTGGAACTCCAATAAGCATTGCTGGTATGATATCGATAAAAGTGTGGGTTATAGAGTTAGAGAGGATTATTATTACAATATAGAGCGGTAATACGTTGTATTGAGATAATAAAGGCGTTATGGCAAGAAGGATTACTGCGATGTTGTTAACATGGAAACCAGGAACCATCCCAGTTATTATGCCAAGAAAATATCCAAAGAAGATTGATAATATCACTGGTAGAATGGATACTTCCATTTTTGCACCCTCCTACTTAGCCCAACTGAACTCAACGTTTCTCTACCTTAATGCCAGTGATGTTTGTTGCTCCATTGTAGATACCCTCTGCGATTTCTGCCAATCCCACTGCTGCACTCCTTTCCCCTACTGAGATGGTCTGTGCGTGGAGGTGTTTTTCAATCTGCTTTTTCACACATTCTATTTCGCTGACCGAACCTGAAAGATATACCTTACAGTTATCAGGTGATATGTTATAGTCGCGCATAAAAACCTTCATGGCGGCAATCTCCATGGCACAAAGAAGGGAGAGACTGTCAAAGGATAGTATTGCATCTGCTTTACGTTGATTGTATGCCTGTGTAAGCTCGTCGAGATTCTTATATGGTGTGTGCTTGATAACGCCCGCTCGTGTGAATGCTTCGTTTGCTGTGCACTCTCCGGCATCTATTTTTCGAATAGCTTCAACATCGAGCGGTCCATGCTGGATACCTGGTGCAAAGACACAGGCATCAATTGCCCCGATTATCTTTCCGTTGGCTACTGCAATTGTTACTGTATTGGAGCTAATGTCACACACAATAAACTCGTTTGTTCCTTTTTTATAAATATGGTATACGATTCCAATTTTTTCAGGGCTTGTCCCATGAGAATAGACATCGAGCCGCTCATCACAGCCACTGCCCCTGTGAACTCCAGATATTACCACTGCACGCAGCCCGGACGACCGTATCAGGTCAAAAACACGGGTGCCACCTCCTACATGAAGTCCTGCACCTCCTCTTGTTATAAGAGCGCGATTGGTGGTTTTTTCGATTGGCGTAATGCTGTTAATACCATCCCCCATGGAATATGTCAAAGCGAACATTTTAATATCATCCCGCTTTACGTGGAGTTTTTCTTCTATATGTGCAAATAGTGTTTCGCAATCAAGAGCTGCTGCTGCTTCGCGGGATATTTCAAAATAATCATATTTTGTTGCAAATCGGATGGCAGTTGTGCCGTGCTCAACTCCTATGAACATACCTGATTCAAGTGGCGTTCCTCAATATAGACATTACTATTGATGCCATCAGGCGTGCCTGGTATAAAAATTACACGAAGCACACTTTGCAGATTCATCAAAACCTGTAAAAGCGGCACAGTTCTGTATGAAAAATAGCCGCTGCTTTTACTATAGTTGACTGGCAGTCATGGGAAAGTTTATACTTTCTTTACACATTTAAGTGAGAAATTACGAGGCACCAACAGGAAAAGAATTCACAAAGTGTACTCTGGCGGTAAAATATGGTAAACTATTATTCAAACAAAGAAATAATAACAAAGGAACTTGGAGATCGTAGAAAGATTATATATGATTACATTTTTAAAAACATTCAAAAATTTAGACCAGATGATATTTATGAATCTGTGATGTTGTATCCAGGAAGTTCTGGAAAATCATTGAGACCGTGTGTACTTTTACTTTGTTGTGGTGCTGTTGGCGGGGAAGAGAAAACTGCCCTGCCAGCAGCCGCAGCAGTGGAGCTGTTTCATACATGGACTCTTGTTCATGATGATTGGATTGATCGGGATTCTTTCCGGCGCGGCGTACCAACCGTACACACTCTAATGAAGGAGAAAGCCATTGAAACATATAAGTTCGATCAGGATGAGGCAGAACATTACGGTGGAACTATTTCCATGTTAACCGGTGATGTTCAACAGGGCTGGTCTATTGGCGGGTTTATGACAAATCTCAGTCTCGAACATTCGGTTGATCCAGTGATTACGCTAAATTTAATTAAAAAATTAGCTCTGGAAATCAACATTCAAATCGTAGAGGGGGAGACTTTAGACGTTCTTTATTCAAAAAAACCAATAAACGAAATATCTGAAGAAAATATCATCATGATGCTGTATCTAAAAACAGGTGTACTTTACCAGTTTTGCGGGGAGGCTGGTGCTGTTATAGGTTTAAAGCGATATGAACCTGAAAACGAGTACGTGCAATCCCTATCAGAGTTTACTAAACACTGTGGTATAGCGTTTCAGATACAGGATGATGTTATTGGTGTCGTTGGAAACGAAACGGTGGTCGGGAAACCCCGCTGGTCAGATATAAAAGAGGGAAAAAGAACAATTATCTTGTGGAAAGCGTACCAGGAAGCTGATAGTAAACAAATAAAATTTTTGGAATCAATTCTTGGAAATCAGCATGCTACTGTAGAAGAACTGCAATCAGTGGAAGATTTGTTTATGGATCTTGGTGCAATTGACTATACAAAAGAGCTTGCTAAGGCATATATAGTAGGGGACCACAACCGATCTATCAAAGGTGCATTGAACTATCTTGATGTTTTGCCAGATAGTAATTATAAAGATAT
>CAJHIR010000049.1 GCA_905067535.1 Candidatus Argoarchaeum ethanivorans | reverse complement strand
ACAACTACACAAAACCAGATAAAATCACAATTCTACTTAACAAGACATTTTCTCGGGATAAAAACCAAAGAAGCCTCGATAGAACAGAGAGATCCATCAAATTAGAAACACGAAATTCACGGGTTAATTTGACAGCCTCGTATCCTTAATCCCACACAAGAGAAACTTTTAAGTAGTGTACTATAGAAAGAGATGGTGGAATGAAACTATCCAATTATGTAAAGAAACCCGGAATGGATTACTGAACCGTCTGGAATTGGTACAAGAAAGAAGTTAAAAGATGGAGATAGTACGGAAGAGTGTTTGTTCTTTAAAGTTCGCAACGAACAGCAAACAGGAAACGATGGATGGTTTTCTATGAGATATGTAACTATAAAAACAACCAGCACTTCTAAACCAGCGGGGGTAGCCAAGCGGTCAACGGCGACAGGTTCAGGGCCTGTTCCTTAAGAGGTCCGAGGGTTCGAATCCCTTCCCCCGCATTCTATCAAGCTGATTGAACGATCCCGCAAGACTTGATTACTTCATAATCAAGAGGTATTATCTCTGCACTCGATTACTTGCGTAACCGGTACTTGTTATTTCTGTACAATACCTATGCAGACCAGCAAAGGGTTTTAACTGATGAGCGATGAATTCATATTCTATTGCATTGAACTCACGAGGATTGTATGAAGTCATCCATTGAAATCGGGAAGATCATTGGAATTCCAATAAAACTGCACATCACATTACTGCTGGTGCTCCCGCTTTTTGCATACATCTTTTCAGTGAGCGAACAATTCGGTTTTGGCGGCGTACCATCTCAAAGCCTTCGATATGGATTATCCATTACTGCAACACTCCTCTTGTTTCTGTCTATTTTGCTGCATGAGCTTGCTCACTCTGCTGTTGCCGTACATTATGGTTCAAAAGTGGACAGTATTACATTATTCCTTTTTGGTGGTGTTTCATCAATGGGTGAGATGCCGCGAAATCCAGTTTTTGAATTTAAAATGACAATTGTTGGGCCGCTTACAAGTCTTGCTCTGGGTATTGTGTTTCTTGGTATTGACCATGTACTTAGCATCTTCGGGAATAACGTGTATTACTTCTTTGGAATCCTTGGAATTATTAACGTGGTGCTCTTTGTTTTTAACATGATTCCAGCATTTCCAATGGATGGCGGCAGAGTGCTTCGTGCATGGCTTGCAGGTCGGATGAGCTATATTGAAGCTACAAGAAAAGCGGTTTCCATTGGCCAGATGCTTGCTATTGGCATGGGAATTCTCGGGTTGTTAGTAATTAACCCGTGGCTTATTTTAATTGCCTTTTTTGTGTATATCGGAGCAGCAGAAGAGGGAAAATCTACAGAGATGTCAATAACGCTTGAAGGCATTAAGATATCTGATTTAATGAGCAAAGAAGTCATTTCTGTTCCACCATCCATGAACCTGAACGAGCTTGTGGATACGATGTTTGAAAGAAAACACATGGGCTATCCAGTGGTGGAAAATGGCAATCTACTTGGTATTGTTACTTTTACTGATGTTAGTCGTGTTCCCTCCCAAAAACGTGGTGAAGTTGTGGTTGAAGAGGTAATGACCAAAAATATCATATCGTTGCATCCGGATGATCCGGCAGAAAAGGCTCTTAAGTTATTATTTACACATAACATAGGAAGACTGCCGGTATTAAGTGGAGAGCGACTCGCAGGCATTGTCTCTCGAACAGATCTCGTACGCTCCATCCAGATTTTTGGTGGTAAACTTTGATAGAGTACACTGCAAGTGTAACTGCCAGGCAAGAAAAAGGCATCGTTGTTGTTGGAACAGCGCATGTATCAGAAAAAAGCATCAACGAGGTCAATGAAACAATAGAAAGAGAACATCCGGATATTGTTGCTATTGAACTCTGCCAGGGTAGATATAAGGCTCTCGTGGGTAAACAGGAGGTAAAAGAAATACCTGTCAGGGAGTTGTTAAGTGCAGACAAGTTTCACTATTTTTTGATTCACTGGCTGCTGTCATACGTGCAAAAGAAGATTGGGGCTGAAATGGGGGTAAAGCCCGGAGCTGAAATGCTTGCAGCTATTGAAAAAGCAAAGCAGATTGAAGCAAAAATCGCACTGGTTGATCGAGACATCCAGATTACTTTGCAGCGACTCTGGTCAGGGATGACGCTATTTGAAAAGGCGAAAATAACGTTTGCAATTATTGCAGCAGGTCTTGGGATTGGTGGAACAAAGGAGATAGATATCAATACTGTAACAGATGCCGATGTAGTAACCCAACTCGTGGAGGAGCTCCGAAAATATGCACCGTCTGCTGCAAAAGTGCTCATTGATGAAAGAGATGCTTATATTGCAAGAAATCTTTTAGACATCTCACACGACGGGCACGTAGTAGCAGTGGTGGGAGCAGGGCACAGGGCAGGCATACAAAAATATCTTGAACATCCTGAAACACTGCCGGCTCTTGATAGCCTCACTACTTTACCAAAGAAGCGATTTAGCATCCTGAAAGCTGCAACAATACTGATTATTGTAACAGCGATTTTTATGCTTGCGGCGATGATTATCTATGGGCAAATCTCTCTTGCAACCATGCTTACCGCCATTGCTTACTTGTTTATCACACAGGGCGTACTGTCAGCAGCAGGGGTAATTATAGCAAGAGGGCACCCGTTCTCTGTGCTTACAGCCCTCTCATTGGCATGGTTTGGTTTTGTTCATCCCTTCCTTGCTGTTGGCTGGCTCGCTGGACTCGTGGAAGCATATTTTAGACCACCTACACATGGTGATTTTACCACGTTAGCCGAAGCTTCAAGCTTTAAAGAACTAATGAAGAATAAACTATTTCGCGTAATCCTTGTAGCAGCACTTGCAAACATTGGAAGCATGGTTGGAACTTTTGTGGCTATACCTTTGATGGTGCACTACCTTGGCATACCAGACCCTCTTGAAATCATAAAACTATCACTTGAAAATGTATTAAAACTGGTATAAGTATCAGGAGGATCAAGAGAGGCTCAAATACAGATATTTCAGGACTCTATAAGTTTATCAACCTCTGAAGGATTGAATTCTTCAACTTCTAAAATATTATAAAGGAAATTAAACAACTTGCCTCGAACATCAAGAGATAAGTTGGGATACCACACGGGACTTGCCACGACAAGAGTACGGAACACAAAAAAGGGCTGAATTACCTTGAGCAAAAAATAATCCCCTGTAAGCTCAAGATACCTCTCAAAAAATGCCTCGAACAACTGTTTAAAGCCGCCAGTAAAAGAGCCGTTGGTTTGCAGGGCGTAGAAAATATAATTCATAGCAAGGGACGACACATCATCTGCTGCTTCGCCCCATTCACCACGACTTCGATCAAGTACTGTAAAATCAGTGCCCTCCTGGAACATGATATTATATGGATGAAAATCGCCATGCGTCATGCATAATCTGTCTGTATAGGTTTTAATCTTCCAGCGCCATTCAATACACTTTTGCTCAATCGCACACAACTCTCCCGGCGTAATATAAGAAAGGCTGTCTGGATAGCTATCTGTCAGACCCATTATGCATTCGCCATGACCTACTGTATCACGAATCTTACGTACATACAATTCAGGAGCAGTGTGCCTCTCTCGGTGGATTTTTTCAGTTTCGGTAATATCTGATAATTGGGTCTCAAGATTATCTTCAAAGTCGTTTAAAGAAGCGACCGCCATCCATATCGATTCTAAGATAGAAGATTTTCCTGTGTTGTTCGGACCTACTATGATATTTATAGAACCGCATGAAAACTGCGTTTCCTCGATGCCTTTATAATTCGTAATCTCTACGTTTTTGATGATGTTCATAGAATACCCTCCTTTACTACTATAATTTAATGATGATATAATTCAAAAGACTTTGCAAGACCAATAATTGCATCCACGACACACTTGTTTGCGATATCACACCGTTTCATTTGCTTGTTGTGCTTCTGTCTCTTTTTCCAGTGTTCCACCAATCCTTTCAGTCAACAGAGCCTCCATTTCCTCAATTTTGCTGTTTTCAATTTTGTTAATAATAATTCCTGGTTTTGGCAGTTTTTTACAATTTTCAAGCTCTATCAATGCTTCTTCATATAATACAGTATGAATATTGCCTGTAAAACCTAATTGCTTCCATGCAGTTTCCATGAGACCCGGCATGACGGGCTCAAATAATATGATAAGAGCTTTTGCGATCTGTAGAGAATCCTTCAGCACTTCCGCACATTTATTTCTGTCTGTTTTTATCAGTTTCCAGGGTTCCCTTGACTGGAAGTACGTGTTGCCAAAATCAGCAAGTAACATGGCATGGTCTGCCGCCTGCTTGAATTCATAATTATTAATACTTGCTGTATTTGCATCAATCGCTCTCTTTATTTCGTTCATCGTTTCAGAACTTACTTTTGCATCCGGAACTCCCTCAAAATTTTTATAAGCAAATGATAATGTACGGTACAGGAAGTTTCCAAACGAGCCTGCCAATTCACTGTTAGTTTTCTGTTGAAACATTTCCCATGAAAAATTAAGATCCTTGGTGTGTGAGGTGTAACTTGCAAGATAATATCGCAGGATGTCCGGATGGAAGCCGTGACCAAAGTAGTCCTCATCAACCCACAGTACATAGCCACGACTCTTTGAGAATTTTCGGTCTTCAATCTTCACCATTCCGGATGCGACAATCGAAGAAGGGAGTGTGTAACCTGCACCTTTCAGCATTGCAGGCCAGAAGATACAGTGATGGTATACAATATCAAGCCCGATGAAATGAATAATGCGCGAATCAGAACACCACACGTCTTCCCAGTTTTTACAATTCCTTTTTGCCCATTCCTCGGTAAACGAGATATATCCAATCGGGGCGTCCACCCATACGTACACGACAAGATCTTCGCGATCTGGAAAAGCCACACCCCATTCCAGATTCCTTGTGATACACCAATCCCTGAGTTCATTGTTCACCCATTTAATAGCGTAGTTGCGTGCATTAGTAGTGCCCCCGAGCTTTGGTAAATAGTCAAGCAGGAAGTCTTTGAAAGAGGAGAGCTTAAAGAAGAAGTGCTCCTGACTGCGGTATTCTGCTTTAGTTCCACAAATCTTGCACACAGCATTTTTTATCTCACCGGGCTCGAGGTGTTTACCACAGCCCTGGTCGCATTCATCACCACGAGCATGAGAGCCGCAATAGGGGCATATACCTTCAACATATCTATCCGGAAGAAAACGGCTGCATTTTGGACAGTAGGCAAGGTCAATCTTCATTGAATACACGTAGCCGGCTTTGATAAGAGCGTTTACTATTGAAAGAGTTCTGTTGTGGTTTGATTGCGAGTCTGTGCTTCCAAAGTAGTCAAATTCAACGTCCATCTTTTTGAATATTTCATCAAAGTGCGCGTGGTATTTTTTCGCAAGTTCTTCCGGAGTTGTGCCCTGCTCTTCAGCATTCACCACGACAGGCGTGCCATGCGCATCAGAACCACACACGAACACCACCTCTTGACCCTGTTTGCGCAGGGATCGCACAAAGATGTCAGCAGGTACATAAGTGCGGAGATGTCCGATATGGCACTTGCCATTAGCATAGGGCAGACCACAGGTTACAAGTATTGGCTGTAACAAAGTCATAAATATTATCTGTCAATACTTGATCCTGTATTTTATCTTTTGCATCGGAAAATGATACAGTTCCCTGGTAAATCATTATTTGTGAGTTACCTTATGAGAAGCCGTCAAATTAGCAAAGTCAATATATAACCGGATAATCACCAGGCAGAAGCTAACAGCATGAGTTCTGATCGCTGCATAACACCTGTAGACTACTTGCAGACGTGTCTCTTGGAAGTAGATGCGAGCTTGTTCGCAATCTCGCTTAATTGCGAGTTATTTAAAATCAGCTTGATTTATCTCTGTTTCGCGTCAAGATTATCAGGATAAGGATTACTAAAGCGCTGAACACTAAAATAGGTGCAGTTTCCTGATGTTTTCAACGCTCCGTATTTCTTCATCCGGGTTGGATGGCGTTGGTGTTTGAACATTTTTATGCTTTAGATTAAAATCTGCGATAATCACTTCTTCTTGACCTTCCTCAACCTCGCACAATTTATATGTCAGGTCTCCCGCGTCTTTGCACCCGCCATCCACTAATGAGCTGAAATAGCCGTTATTCAACTGACCGAAGATCGATGTCCCGCCGTAGAGCCCTGTATTTGCAATCAGGATATAAGATGGGGTTCTTTCGACATGACTGTGTGCCTCGTTCTGAAATCGTTTGTTTGCAGGGTTGAAGGCTGGGCAGAAGATCATATCAATATCGGCTCCTCTGAAGTAGTGGGCTAAATCGTCAAAGTCCCTGCAGATCAGTATTATGAACTTGCCAAACTGGGTCTCGTATCTGTATGTTGTTTCTCCGGGTATCATCCTTGGTTCCATTACTCCATCTTCAAAAGTCGATGGTTTGATCTTTTGCTGGTAGGGGATATTGCGATTAGATTTTGTTATTAGTGGACAGATGTTTTTGTTGTCTTTATAGAAACTTCCACCGATAACAATCATGTCAGGATATTTGCTCTTGATCTCACTTATCCATTCTTCGCAGAGGCAGAGTTCAGGTAAACAGACGATATTTGCATCATCGTTCCTGGCTATCTCAAGTACTGAAAATATTTTTGTTTTTACCTCTTCTTTCTTTTTGACGGTGAATGGAAACGATTCTGTCAGATCAAAAGAGATTTGGGCTGTTGCAATTCTGACGATTTCTTGTTTTGTTTCTGAGATATGCACGGGCTGTATTTTAGGGATGTAGATGTTTTCCTGCAAGTACTCAAAAACACTGACAATCGCCATGCCCTGTTCCCCATGTTCCATACCTGTTAGATTTTTGAGCTGTTCACATGCGTTTATTTTTTTATCGGTTGGAAGATACTCACACCAGCCTCTTGCAATACTTGTCATGTTGTCCAGCGCCATCGTTAGCGCCAATATGTCGTTTATGGGCAGCAGTTCCTTTACAGATCTGGCAGTTGCACGTCCAAGTTTTTCAAGCGGCGTTCCTTGCGTCTTCCTGCATACCGCTTCTGCCTTCTCTTTGATCTTTTGTATTAGCTCTTTTATCTGTTTATCGATTATCGGCAGCCCGCGCTGCAAAACTTGTGCGGCGCCCGGCGCACCATCCGCTGCGTCAACAATCAGGTCTGCGGCGCTGTCACAGTATTGTCGGCAGATGTTGAGATAATGCTGTATGGTATCCAGATTTGCGTCTTGCATTTTGTGAGCTTCTGTTAGTGCGTTTGCGAGATTTTCTACTACTTTAATGAGTGTTTCTTTGTTTTTTGATCCTTTCGTTGCGTCCTTTGCATCTGTGAGATATCTCTGAATTTCGTCTTCTGTTCCTTCCTTCTTGAAAGTTACTGCGTAAAACGATCTGTAAAACGGAAGGCAGAATTTTGATGGGTTGAAAAATTCTATCTCATTTGACGATCTCTCAAAAAATTCAATGGCATTTTCCATCTCTTCCATGAACTCAAAGTCACTCTGTGCCTTTGTTGCCTTTAATATGGACGCTTTACCAAGAGAATGATTTGCATTCACCTGCACATAACAGTCTTTGTCATGTGTTAGTTTGTGGAGGTCTTTCCATGCTTCTTCTTTATCCGGAACGTGTTGGAGGGCAG
>CAJHIR010000048.1 GCA_905067535.1 Candidatus Argoarchaeum ethanivorans | reverse complement strand
GCCTTGTAAGGCATGATTGATGGAGGATACATCAAAAATGAGATTAAATAATAAAACAAACGAAACAAACTTACGAAAAATTCTGGTTATTCTGTTTGCACTATCGCTGCTGGTTTTGCCCGCAGTAGCAGCAGAAGAAACCGGGGAGGCAATCGAAAATCTACAGATATCTCTAACCTTTGTCTGGTTGGTGCTCTGTGGTGGACTGGTCTTCTTGATGCACGCCGGTTTCTCACTTGTTGAAGCCGGATTCACTCGTGCAAAAAACACTGCAAACATCCTTATGAAAAACATGATGACTGTCTGCATCGGCGTTTTGATTTACTGGCTTGTTGGCTGGGCAATCATGTACGGTGATGATATTGCAGGAGTCATTGGGTTCAGCCAGTTCGCTTTGAGCGGTGCTGACAATTCGATCTGGAATGGATGGTTCTTCCAGATGGTGTTTGCAGCAACAGGTGCAACCATCGTATCAGGTGCTATGGCAGAGCGAACCAAATTCAAAGCATACCTTGTCTTCACCACGATACTTGTTGCAATCATCTACCCGGTTTATGGGCATTGGGTGTGGTCTGGTGCAGATCTTGCGCTTCTTACAGGAAGTGGAGCTTGGGTTGTGCAGACGTGCGGTGCAAGTTTCCATGACTTTGCAGGTAGCGGCGTTGTGCACTCGATCGGCGGATATGCAGCACTTGCCGGTGTAATCATCCTTGGTCCGAGACTTGGCAAGTTCAAAAACGGCAAACCTCTCGCAATTCCCGGTCACAACATCACGTTTGGATTTCTTGGAGTACTGCTTCTGTGGCTCGGCTGGCTTGGTTTCAACTGCGGCTCGACGCTCGACGGAAACGATGCTTATATAAATCTCGTCGTGGTGAATACATTCCTTGCAGCGGCAGCAGCGGCAGCAGCAGCGATGATCATTACATGGCTAAAAACAGGAAAGCCTGATCCATCGCTTACTGCAAACGGTGTTCTTGCAGGACTTGTCGCAATCACAGCACCATGCGGTTCAGTTGAGAACTGGGCAGCGATTGTGATTGGTATTGTCGCAGGCATAATCGTCTATGCTGGCGTAATGTTTAATGAGGCAGTCCTGAAGGTCGATGATCCGGTTGGTGCGATCGCAGTACATGGCTACTGTGGTACATGGGGTCTTTTAGCGGTTGGGATTTTCTCAGTCGGCATGGGCAACGGGATACTTGAGGGTGCTGTTTATGCAGCAGGCGCACCAGGTTTGTTGTACGGCGGCGTGAATCAGTTCGCTGTTCAGGTTGTTGGAGCACTCGCAAGTATTATCTGGGCATTTGTCGCTGGTTTCATCGTGTTTAAGCTGATTGATATAATCATCGGGCTTCGAGTCTCAGAGGCAGATGAAGTTGCCGGATTAGATATCACAGAACATGGAATACGGGCATACCCGGAATACATAACCGAGTGAGGTGAACAAGATGAGTGAAATGAGAAAAATAGAGGCAATCATACGACCGACAAAATTAGAGGAAGTAAAATCCGCACTGGATGAGGCTGGATTTGTGAGCATGACCATAACCGAGGTAAGAGGACGCGGACGGCAGAGAGGACTTGTCCAGCAGTGGCGTGGACGAGAGTACTGTGTTGATCTTCTGCCAAAGACCAAGATTGAGGTCGTGGTATTTGAAAAAGACGTGGAACAGGTAGTAAAGATAATCCGTGATACGGCTGTAACTGATAATATCGGGGATGGTAAGATCTTCGTGTTAACAGTTGAACGCACGGTACGGATTCGAACAGGAGAAGAGGGTGAGGAAGCTCTATAGTTTCCTCTATCTTCTTTTTTTGCACGTGTTTCGAGCTGATGCAAAAAAACCACGAGAGTTCACAAGATTAACACAGAGGGGAAAAATGAAAGATACGAATAAAAAGTGGCTCTATAG
Source organism: Candidatus Argoarchaeum ethanivorans (assembly GCA_905067535.1). Next base: position 5,954 of record CAJHIR010000048.1, on the reverse strand, counting down.
GGAAGACTATCATGTCATCTGGTTGACACTGTTTTGAAGCTATTGTTGATTTGAGTCTTGCGGACACTGCTCCTGGTTTGAATATAAGAGAGATCCCAACGTTTCAACCGCAACACCATGTAAGGGAACTCCCAGTAAATACTTTACCTAATTTTTGAAAATCATCATAGATACATATCTTGATTGCGCAGCAATCAAGAGTTATTTTCTGCACAACGAAGTTGTGCAATACTCGCGTAGTCGAGAGTTAAAAGCTACCGGCTATTTTCTGCACAACGAAGTTGTGCAGTTCAGGAAAATCATCATTTGTGAGTTTCCTAATGTGGCAGCCCAGTGTCTCGATGAATTCATATAGTGTTATTCATGTTGTAGCTATCAATATCTATGGAATACATTGTACACCCATTAGTAAAACCAGGTACTGTGGAAAAGCGTGTATATCAACTCAATCTTGCAGCAGCAGCTTTAAAAGAGTCCAGTCTGGTGGTGCTTCCAACAGGGCTCGGTAAGACCATCGTAGCGCTCTTGGTTATAGTACAGCGTCTTAGAAAAGGTAAAATACTGGTGCTGTCTCCAACAAAGCCACTGGTAGAACAGCACGTAGCTTTCTTTAAAAGTGTGCTGAATTTATCAGAAGAACAGATCGTTACTTTTACCGGGAGTATCGCACCAGCAAAGAGGATGGAGATGTGGAACGATGCAAAAATTATTGTATCAACCCCGCAGGTGATTGAAAATGACCTGCTATCGCGGCGCATAAACATCGATAATGTAGCTCACATCACTTTTGATGAATCGCACAGGGCGGTCGGCAACTACGCTTATGTATATATTGCAGAGCGTTATTTCAAAGAGGCAGCAGATCCACTCGTACTTGGTATTACTGCAAGTCCCGGGAGTACTGTTGAAAAGATAACTGATGTGTGCAGCAATCTCAATCTTACTAATATTGAACTGCGTGATGAGTATGATGCCGATATCCAACCATACGTGTTCGAGAGAGAAATACAATGGAAAATCGTGAACATTCCATTGGAACTAAAGGGGTTAAATAAACTGCTCACTGCTGTAATGGATGAAAAAGTAAAAAAGCTTGCAGAGCTTGGAACAATCATGCCACGACAAAAGAGACTTACTAAAACCGAACTGCTTGAACTACAAAAACGACTCCAGGGGCAAATTCGAAGCTTTCCAAACCAGCAAATCTATCAATCAGTATCCCTGGTTGCAGAGGTCTTCAAGATCAGCCATGCAATCGAACTCGCTGAGACGCAGGGACCGGATGCACTCTTAAAATACTTCAATCGTCTGGAGCACGAAGCAAACTCGAGAGGCGGCAGCAAAGCCTCCAAGCGATTGATGGAGGATGTTCGTGTGCTAAAGGCGATACATGAACTGAAAAATATAGATATATCGTATCCAAAAATAGAAATGGTAGAGGAAGTCGTACAGGAAGAACTCTCCCGCAACCCTGGCTCACGTATCATTGTGTTTACCAATTATCGAGACACTTCAGAACTGGTAACAAACGCATTAAATGAAATCGAAGGAATAAAAGCAGTAAGATTTGTTGGACAAGCGAATAAATACAAAGATAACGGGCTAACCCAGAAACAGCAAGTAGCAATCATCAAGGACTTTAAAAAAGGAGAGTATAACACGCTTGTAGCAACATCTGTTGCAGAAGAGGGGCTTGACATACCTGCAACAGACCTTGTAGTATTCTACGAGCCAGTGCCATCAGAGATTCGAAGCATCCAGCGAAAGGGACGCACAGGCAGAAAACACGAGGGACGCATCACGGTCCTTGCTGCACGTGGCAGTCGGGACGAGGCTTACTACTGGAGCAGCGTTCACAAAGAGAAACAGATGCGGAAGATGATAGAAGAATTCAGACGTGATCTTAAAAATATCAGTATCAAACCACAATCACTGGATGCAGAAGCAATCGTTCTTCAGCAGGACAATTTACCTGTCATAAACATGGTAGATATGAAAAACCCACCACAGAGACAACTTCTGGATTTTACCGCCTCCAAAGACCTGATAGTACCGCAGATATACATTGACCAGCGGGAAATACGTTCTACTGTCGCAAGAGAACTTGAAAAACTCGGTGCTTGCATAATACTGCACACACTCGAAGTTGGAGACTATGTTCTAAGCGATCGAGTGTGTGTCGAGAGAAAAACCACTGCAGACCTTCTATCAACTTTTATAGAAGAAGGGCGCGACCTGTTTGCACAGCTTGGCGATTTATCCAGAAACTATGAGCGTCCAATCATCATACTTGAAGGAAGAGACCTCTACACACAAAGACGCATTCACCCAAACGCTATTCGGGGTATCCTTGCAAGCATTGTCGTGGACTTTAACATATCAATTATTCCAACAGATAATGAAGAAGAAACCGCAGCTATTATTTATACGATGGCAAGAAGAGAACAGGAAAATAAGAAGCGAATCCCAAAGCTGCACGGCAAAAAAACAAGCCAGACGTTAAAAGAACAGCAGGAATACGTGATAGCAGCTATTTCTAATATAGGACCAGTCGCAGCAGCGAAACTTCTTAATCACTTCAAACAGATCAAAGCTATTACAACGGCCAGTGAAGAAGAACTTATTGGAGTTGAAGGAATTGGCATAAAAACCGCTAAGCGAATCATAGAAACTACCCAGAGCCAGTATAAGGGATAACAGAGGTCTAAATATAACTGCCTGATTTATTTTACCTTACACTTTCCAATCATTTTTCCTGCACGCTGCCTCCCGGTGTTAGCTCCCCAAATATTTGCCCTTTAAAAGCATATATTTCAGCACCTGTAAGCCAACAGTTGGAAGGCAGCCCAGCTTTCATGCAGGTCTGGGATAGGAATTCTTCTGTAGTAAAATTGTATTCTGTTGCTACCTGTGGAAGGAGCAGCCCCTGGTAATATCCATACTTGACGATCAACCCGTCTCTTCCAATCTTAATCTTCTCAGGAAGTTCAGTCGGTTTTCCCTCAAGCTTTTCCGGGGTTGTGAGAATCGTAACCTCTATCACTATCTTTTGCAATTCTTTTGTTGAAATTGGTGGAAATCGTGGGTCTTTAGTGGCTGCATCCTTCGAGGAGTTTAGTATGGCATCTGCAAGAGACATAACTGGATAGGGCACCCCGATACAACCGCGCAGTTCGTGTTTTATGGTGTTGAGAGTAACGAACACGCCCCTTTGTTGTTGAAATATGGCATCATCCGGTATGCTTGGGTCTGGCATACCAGCAAGATGCGCTTCGATAGATTCTCGTGCAAGGTGCACTGCAGATTTGCCCTCTGCATTCGTAAGCATATCCATAGTACTCTCTAAATACCTCTTGTTATTTTATGGTTGTTGTTTGCTGCTGTGTCGTAATTTCCTTCAAACGTCGCAGTTATCTCATCAGCAGCGTTCACTCCAGTGCTTGCCATGCACAACCGCTGCGGCAATGAGCACGATTGTAAACATCCTGCTGCTGGCCATGCCACCCTTTTGATTACATCAACGCCGAAGCATACCTGAAATGCAGATTTTACCAGTGAATTGTTTCACGTCACACCTGTATGTATGTTTCATTGGGGTGCTGTGTTGCAATCATTATTGAGAGATAATCTCTTATGTGTCGTGTGAGCAGGAAGTTGTGTCGAACATACTCCTGGGCATAGTATCCCATGTTTGCTGCAAGGTCTGGGTGATGGAGTAACTGCCGTGCCCGGTAGGCAGTGCCTTCAATGGAATTTATAAGATACCCATTCACACCGTTTTTTATCTGCATGGATATGCCGCCAACTGCACCTCCTATCACTGGCTTTCCCTTCCACATCCCCTCGGTCACAGTAAGACCAAAGCCTTCTTTCAATGATTTCTGGATGACGATGTCAGCTTCTCTTTGAAGCGCATTGATCTGAAGGTCGCTAAATGGTGGAAGCAGTAGAATGTGTATGTCAGTGTCCTCTGCTGCATATTTTTCAACTTCCTGCAAAACAGCAGGACCTTCAGGATCGTCAGTAGCTTCACTTCCCGCAAGAACCAGTATGCAATCCTCGTGTTTTTTCACCAGCTTATATGCTTTGATAACACCGATTGGATCTTTGAAACGATCAAAGCGGGATACCTGGAGAAGTATTGGTTTATCATGGATGATTCCCAGCCTGTCAATTTCCCTTGCTATCTCTTCCTTTGTAAGCTGTTTGTTTTTTTCACTCAGAGGGTCGATAGAAGGTGGTACAAGGTACTGTGGTATTGGCAGGTTCTGGGCAAACTGTGGCATTGAGAAAATCGATGCATTATATCTGGTGACATACCTTTTTAAGAAATTCCACACTGGCGGATAAGGCTTTGAGATATCTATGTGGCACCTCCATATCCATATCCCATCGGTTTTGTACTCTATCAATGGTGCTGGCTGTGGGTCATGGATAAATACATAATCAGAGTCAAGATTCATCGAAGAAGCGTTTTCTTCATTGTGCCTCTTGTATACTTTTTCTGCTTCCTGGCTAATCTCGTAATGCACGCCCTGCAAAGCATTATGAAAATTCTTTGTGACATTGAAAAAACTTTCATCACCTTTTATCACCTGCCACCTCGAATCGATGCCGAGATTCTGGAGTATCGGAACCATCCAGCCAAGAATCTCAGCGACACCACCACCTTTTGATGTGGAGTTCACGTGCAGTACTCTTGCTCCACTGAGCTTGTCTGCAAGCCTTCGAAGCTGATCTATTACGTTTGCCCCGACGATTGGTTCGTAGTCATCTATTGTTTTATTGTGATTGTTGTGATACATAAGAGTCGGCCATATTTATCAATTCTTTTCGAATATCTTCAAGACTGAGCACATAAGGATCCATCTGTTGTATCTTTTGTGCAAGCTCTGGGAGTCCAAGACTGTCTTCTATCCAGTATGAGAAGTCATCACTTTTTTTCTCAAGTCGAAGTCGTGCCTCAAAGATATGATAATAAATAGAACTGAGTGGGATTTTCTCCAGGCACTCCTTGAATTCAACAAGATTTCCTGCTTTAATGTCAGTAAGTGTCTCAAGTGTTATTGACTGGTCAAAATAGAACTCATCGCCTTTGGCAACCTTTCCACAGGCTAATCCATTGCAGGTGTGCTCCTCCATGATTTGTATCATCGTCTTTCTAAGGTCTTCAATGCTTGTATACTCGAACGGATCGAGTTCCGAGAGTTTTTCAGCTAATATATCATCTCCAAGCTTACGTGATAACCATTCTGAGAAATCATTATTGTACTCCGGATGAACAAAATGATATTTTAAAAAAGACTGGTGCATGTGCAGGAATATGGAATTGGGGGGCACCTCTTTTATACCTTCCAACAGATCATGAAGGTCTGTTGCTTTTCGATTGGTGAGCTCTATTAACTGCACACAATCCCAGAACATGAACTGAGAAGATTCATCATTACCCATACATGCTCTTTTATAGATGCATCTGTTTAAAAAGGTTGTGAACTGGATATTAAAGCGTCCCGCTTTCATTTTAAATTCAAGCATCTGGTAGAGAAAAACGGGATACGTTCTATAGAACGGTTAACAAGGCATCACCGGGATACTATTGGCAGATTGTTAGAGGATATGGCAGAACATGCAAAACAGATGAACGACCATCTCATAAAAAATACAGAACCTGACTCCATTTGAATGTGATTAAGTTGTGGGGCATAGTAAAAAAAACAAAAGAAAGTTGAATCCAGCAGCCCAAACCGGCCTTGCGAAGGTGATGCATGGATCTACACGTGCATAAAACGGAATACATACTTCCTTGCGGCGTTTCCGGTTGGAAAATGGACACGAGAAACCTGTGGAAGAATGATAGAGAAGCTATTTGAAAGAACAGAACTTCCTTTTCCGGATGATAAGACTTGTATCGACTATGGCCAGCTTATAAAGATTAGAAAGGTGGAACCAGGTTG
>CAJHIR010000047.1 GCA_905067535.1 Candidatus Argoarchaeum ethanivorans | reverse complement strand
TCGATCTGAGAGAACTTCAAAAAAGCGGACGTATGGGCCGTATTGACGTTAATATTAAATCAAGCGCTGGCAAATCTACCGGCACAATTAGTATTCCATCAAGTCTGGATAAGATTGAAACATCAGTTCTCGCAGCATCCCTTGAAACCATTGATCGGATAGGACCATGCGTGTCTACCATAAGCATCTCACGGGTAGAAGACGTCAGATCCTCAAAGAGAAAACAGGTCATTGACCGTGCCAAGGCTATTATAATAGACCTTTTTGATGAAAACGTGCTTGAAAGTCAGGAGATTACCGAGAGAGTAAAACAAGCTGTAAGAATCGAAGATATAGTCTTTTATGGAAAAGAAAACATTCCGGCAGGACCTAACGTACAAAATTCTGATGCCATCATTGTTGTCGAAGGACGGGCAGATGTTACAACGCTTCTTAAGTACGGCATCAAAAATGCCATAGCAGTTGGCGGCACAAACGTTCCACAACCGGTTGCTGATCTGTGCAAAAAGAAGACAGTCACAGCATTCACAGATGGTGACAGGGGTGGAGAATTAATCATAAAAGAACTCCTGCAGGTTACAGATATTGATTTTATATCACGTGCACCTGATGGTAAAATGGTAGAGGATCTCACTCAAAAGGAAATAATAAAAGCACTCCACCAGAAGATTCCAATAGAGCAGGCTATGGGTCATTATCAGGCAGAGGAGCGAAAATCGAGATCTGCGAATGTACCATTCAAACGCAAAACATCTGATAGTTTAAAACGGGTGCAGATTAAAGATCATAGACCAAAAAAGGAAGAGATTGTAGAGGAAAAAACCGAAGAGATGGAATCTGCTAAACCAAAAATAGAGCCTGTTAAACAAAAGACAGAATCTGTTAAACCAGATATCGATCGGTTTCAGTCACATATAGATGACATTTCCGGAAGCTTTACTGCACGACTGATCGATGAAAAAAACCATGTGCTAAAAGAGGTGCCTGTACGAGACCTTGCAAATGAGTTGAAAGATGTAAAAAACTCGGTAAAGACCGTTGTCTTTGATGGAGTAATAACACAAAGGCTCGTTGACATTGCTTTTGAACGCGGTATTGAAAACCTGGTTGGAATAAAAAAAGGCAGTATTACAAAGATTCCTGCTTCACTGCATGTGCATGCCACATCAAATTGAACATGTATAGCGTATTTTAGTGATAAAAATGTTTGACAGTCTGAAAAACAAACTTGGTGGATTCAAAAAATCGGTAGATGAAATATTAAAAAAGAAAGAAAAAGAAACCAGCAACGTTAAAGTCCGAGACAAAGTCAAATCGCTCGTAGTAGATCGCGAGTTGATAATCGACGAAAAAAGCATAGAAAAACCACTGTGGGACCTTGAGATAGCACTGCTTGAAAGCGATGTTGCAATCGATGTTGCAGATGAAATTATCGCAAGCATAAAAACAAATCTTATTGGAAGCAAACGCAAAATTCAACAAAAATCCAAAAGTGTCGTAGAACAGGCACTGGAAGATGCACTACTAAAAGTAGTATCAGTAAACCAACTCAATTTTGATGAAATCATATCAAAAGCAAAAAAACCAGTGCATATCGTATTCATTGGAGTCAATGGCACAGGCAAGACTACAACCATAGCAAAGATCGCAAACAGGCTTAAAAAACAGAACTATTCGGTGGTTATTGCAGCAGGCGACACGTTCAGGGCAGGTGCCATAGATCAAATAGAACTCCATGCAAACAAGCTTGGGTTAAAACTGATCAAACACCAGGAAGGGGCAGACCCAGCAGCAGTTGTGTTCGACTCGATAGAATATGCAAAAGCAAGACACATAGACGTGGTCTTATCAGATACGGCAGGACGGATGCATACCAACATCAACCTGATGGATCAGCTTAAAAAAATATGCCGTGTAGCTCCACCGGATTTTGTGATTTTTGTCGATGAAGCAGTGGCAGGCAATGATGCAGTCGAACGTGCAGCATTATTCAACACAACAGTTCCTTTTGATGGCTGTATTCTCAGCAAAACCGATGCAGATTCAAAAGGTGGTGCAGCCATATCAATTGCTCATGCCACAGGTAAACCAATCCTGTTTCTTGGTGTGGGACAGGAATATGACGATCTCATAACATTCGATCCACACTGGTTGGTTGAGCGACTGCTAAACTAACAATATTTATATACAACATAAGACTAAAATAGTTATAGATTATACTTACCGGGTGTGTCAAATGAATCATGATTATAGCATCATTGAAGATATTGGGATTAAAGATATTGTATTCTCAATAATAATGATATTGTCAGTTGTAGTAATAACCAACCGCTGGCTATCCAGGTTTGGGGAAAGTGACCCTGTGATCGTTGCAGCATCAATAATCCTTGTAGGTGCACTTGCAGCTTTAATATTATCAATCGAATTCCATCTAAGACGCATCGTGAAGCTCGTAGAATCAGGAGATCACACTCTTGCAAGCAGTATACAGGATGTAGAAGATTCAATGGACAAAAAACTCAATTCTACGATGCAGAACACCAACAATAAAATCACAGAACTCTCTAAAAGATTATACCGATGAGATTTCATAAATTTTATAAACCCTGGTGCAGTTGGGGTGTAATATGAGTGAAGCACTGGCAAAGCCGTCTTCTTTTGAGACTGAACAATCAAGAGATGTGCTGAGCCTTCTTGAAGAAGTAGAAATACTGAAAGTTCAAAATGAAGAACTGCGTTCGAAGCTTTTAGATATAACTATTGAGAATGGCAAGTATCTTCAAGCCATCAACAAATTTCAGGAACAGGTAGACAATCTACGTCGTCCGCCACTTTTTATTGCAACTGTGATAGATATTGTAAACGGTATGGCAATCTTACGTCAACACGGCAGCAACCAGGAGATTTTAACCTATATGCCAAAAGATATTACAATTGATATAGGCTCGCGTGTTGCAGTCAACAACAACCTGTCCACGATCAGTGTGCTGTCAAAGTCTGTTGATGTTCGTGCACGAATAATGGAACTGGTGGATGTACCAGAAGTAGATTATGACGTGATCGGGGGACTGGAAAAACAAATAGAAGAAGTGGTGGAAACAATAGAACTACCACTGACGCAACCAGAACTATTCAAAGAAATTGGAATTGATCCCCCCAGTGCGGTCCTTCTTCATGGACCGCCAGGCACCGGTAAAACCCTCATAGCCAAGGCGGTAGCACATCGGACCCATGCAACCTTCCTTTGTTTAAGCGGCACAGAACTGGTGCAGAAATACATAGGCGAAGGTGCACGGTTGGTGCGCGATTTATTCCAGATGGCAAGAGACAAAACTCCAAGCATCGTATTCATTGACGAAATCGATGCGGTTGCAAGCATGCGAAGTTATGACGGTTCGACAGGTTCAGCAGAAGTAAACCGCACAATGATACAACTGCTTGCAGAGATTGACGGGTTCAGGTCTCGGGAGGGCGTAAAAATAATAGCGGCAACTAATAGAATAGACCTCCTTGACCAGGCAATTCTGCGTCCAGGACGATTTGATCGTATTATCGAAATACCACTACCAGACGAGATTGCACGAGAGGAAATATTCAAAATACACACCCGCAAAATAAAACTTGAACAAATTGACTTTAAAAAACTTGCAAAGATAACTGCAGGTTTAAGCGGTGCAGATATAAAAGCAATGGTCACTGAAGCAGGTATGTTTGCATTACGACACGGTGGAAAAAAGGTCGCCATGAGCGATATACGAAAAGCTCAGAAAAAACTAATTGAGCTAAAGAAAAAAGATCCAAACCAGATGTTTGCATAAAAAACATCGGGTCTTTGTGTACCCTCGCATCGCAGTGACCAGACCCCCGGAAACTTTTTGATATTTTTGAACGTATAAGAAAGTATAAACGCAAACCTTGTTTTTTATGCCCCCCATCTATAGTCAATTGGAAACACTTCATTGATCCACATCAACACTCTGCCATCATGGATGATCACATAATCTCTTGATAACACTTCACCGGTGAAGCAGTTAGAAGAATGCAAACGTTCAATATGCAGGATGTCCCTGCGGGTCTCAAGTTTGTTTGAACGCAGGATCTTGCCAACCGGAATATCAGCCTGCATAAGCTGTTCTCTCATCCCAACTGGCATTCGGTTGACTGGTGAAAGCGACTTTGCAAACACATGCATCACACCGTTAACTTCGAGTGTGACTTTGCGAATATTGACTGGTTCTCCAGGGCTAACATTCAGGAGGCTGCACATATTTTCATCAGCTTCAACTATCTGCTGGCACAGGGTTGACACTTCTGCTTTTCCCCCAAAGATTGCTTCTAACAGATAAGTGATAGAACCATCAGTGACTGCACAAATCCTGAGAAGTAAAGGAAGAGATGTTGGCACATCAGGTATCATAACAAAAACTCATATTTACTTTGAAACGCCTTTTTTAGCCATAGTCCTACGTTGTTTGGCAGTATAACCAGTGGCATTCTCTAAAAACTTCCTGAAACGTCTGTTAGTATCTATTATCTCCTCATCAGTTGCATTAGTGTTAGATACAGTTTCCACAAATAGTTTTTTACCTTCAAACCAGAAGCCGATTGACTCCATAGCGCCGAAACCTGCAAGGAATCGCCCGTCAATATTTTCTGGTTCAACACCATCAAAACATTCAGCAAAAACATTCTTCACACGTCCAATATCCAGAGAAAAACCACGCTTTAAAGAATATGCCTGTATAACAATCACCACCACAATCAATGACTGTGCAACTACAAAAACATTATTGTAAACAGCATCAATAATTAAATCCTGAAGTTACAACTGTTTCTTCACAAACACGAGCCTCTGGATGATTGTAATATGAGTAATGATTGCAACAACAAATACCGCGATGTTTAAGTACCCTGTAAACGCGCCTGCTGCAATGATTATTAATCGCTCAGCACGCTCAGCTATTCCAACGGCTGCATTAGCGCCTGCTGCCTCTGCTCTTGCCCGCGTGTAACTAACCATAAATGAACCCACAAGCGCAACCGCACCCCAGAACCACGGGACATCAGGGTAGGGCATTCTTATCGTACAACCATACATGATGCCAATCAGGATAGCTGCATCAGCGTATCGATCACTCACTGAATCAAGAAAGCCGCCGTAAGGTGTGATTCTGTTGGTTCCGCGTGCAATCGTCCCATCAAGTACATCAAAAAATCCTGAAAGGATGATTAAAAAACCGCCCAAAAAGAGATGTTTTGAAGCAAAAGAGATCCCTGCAACAAGTGCAAGCAAGAGTCCTGCAATGGTTATTAAATTTGGGTTAGTGTGTGAGAAGACTCTACTTAGCGGCTGCAGCCAGGTTCGAACGGTGTTTTTTACTGAGTTGAACATATTAACAGCTCTTTTATTGTATCCAGTAATATGGATCAGGTGCAGTTTATTGTATCCAGCAATATGGATCAGGTGCAGTTTATTGTATCCAGCAATATGGATCAGGTGCAGTTAGGCTCTTCGTTTTAATATATGCAGCGCCTCGACAGCCACCGCGACAGAATTCAAGATACTCACAACCTCTGCACTTACCGGTTGGCAGTGTAAGATTTCGAAGCTCTTTAAACGAATCTTCTCTCCCCCAGATATCTTTAAGTGATTCTTCTGTTACGTTCCCGCCATAGAATTCAGGATACTTGAGGTAGCCACACGGGTACACATTTCCATAAGGGTCAATGGATACGATGACTCTTCCACCAATGCACCCCATATAGTTTCCAGGAAGCCACGTCATTCGCTGTTTTTTATTTTTAATATATAAAAACGGGGCAAAGGCATCATCGCCTGTAACAGCGAAATTTTTATCACTGTATTTTTTTGATACTTCGTAGAGCATGTCTGAAAACCAGTGGTAGTCCTCGCTTGCTGGACTTATCAATGCATCATTTTCTTCTGCTCTTCCAAGAGATACAAGTCTAACAGCCCGAACCAGTGATGCACCGAGTTTCTTTGATAAGCGGACAACACCTTCAAAATCCCTGAGGTTCAATTTTGTAAACGTGGTGTTAATCTCTACCCTGAGACCTGCATCAATTAAACATTCAATCGCATGGATTACAGTTTCAAAACAATCCTTTCTGCGAATCGCATTGTGCACTTCCGGAGTGGCTGAGTCGAGACTCACAGACACTGCCCGAACACCACATGCAGCAAGCCGCTTTGCAGTGTCTTCATCAATCAATGTTCCATTAGATAACAGTTCAACAGCAATGTGCTTGTCAGAAGCATACTTCAGAAGCGTGAAAATGTCTTTTCTTACAAGCGGCTCACCACCACCAACAGATATATGCGGGACTCCAAGTTCTGCTGCCTGGTCAATCAAACACAAAACTTCATCAGTGGACATTTCTCTATCAGTGGACATTTCTTCACCACCGTACTTTGGTTCATAACAGTGGATGCATTGCAGGTTGCAGCGATACGTAACTTCAAACAGGATCGATTTTGGATATGGATAAAAGGACATTAGAAAGACTATGTTAGAACAACAATATAATATTAATGTATCTTAACAATCACACCTGTGCGATGAGGCTGTCAAATTATTTTGATATCCCCATGGTCATCGTTATTCCTTCAACATTCCATTCTTTTACAAGTGCACCTTTTACTTTAATGTCCATCCCAATTACAAGTATTTTGGAGCGAATTTCATGGACTATTGCTTCTTCCCATTCGAGCACAAGGTCTGTAATGCGTTCATCATTGATGTTTACTACAGCGCTTATTTCATCTTCTACACGCAGGTTGAGTTCTTTTCGCATGTCCTGAAGACGACGTGTGATTTCACGTGAATATCCTTCTGCTTCTATATTACGTGTCAGGGCACTGTCAACATAGACAAGTCCTTTTGAAAATCCTGCTATTGTAATATCCTTTGGCAGCACTTCTTTGAACTCCACCATCTCCGGAAGCACGGTAACATTCAGTTCCGGTATCTCAAATCTGCCCAGCGTGTCGATGCTGTGTTTTACTGCAATGCTGTTTGCTTCTTTTAGTGCTTCTCTTACTTTCCCAGCGTTCTGTTTAAATGCCGGCCCAATAATTGCTGGTTTTGGTATGACTTTTACCCCGAGTTCGTTCCACTCTTCATCAACATCAAGAATCAGGATGTCTTTTGAGTTGCACTGCTCTAATATTACTTTTCTGAGCGTTTTTACTGCTTTTATGGTCCCTTTAGTATTTGGTTTTATTACTATGCGTCTTATTGGCCATCGCAGTTTTCTCTTGGCTTTCTGCCGTGCGTTTGAAGCTGCTTCAACGATGTCACGCACGATTTCCATCTGTTCTTCGAGTTCAGGATTTTGCATAGAGAAATCTTTCTGCCAGTCGCACATATGTACTGATTCTGGCGCGTTATTATCTGTCCCGCGAACCAGGTTCTGGTATATTGTCTCTGCAATAAATGGTGCAAAAGGTGCGATTATTGTTGAGAGATCAGATAATACTGTGTGCAGTACCCAGTAGGCTGCCAGTTTATCCGGGTCATCTGCTTCAGTCCACACACGCGGGCGAGTGAGCTGGATGTACCAGCGGGAGAGGTCATCGAGTATGAATTCACTGATTGCGCGGGTAGCATTATGAAGTTCGTATTCTCCCATTTCTAATTCAACTCTCTCTGCAAGGCTCTTTACCCTTGAAAGAATCCATTTGTCTTCCACTCGAAGAGCATGTTTTACTGAATCATAGGTGATCTTTTTAGGGTCAAAACCATCAAGCACCATATAAGGAAGAGGGAATCGATAAACATTCCAGAGAATATTAAACATACGGTGAGTGTTTGCAACCTCGTCCCATCCAAATTTCAAATCATCCCATGGTGCACTTGAAGAAAGCACGTAATATCGCAGCGTTTCAGCTCCAAAGCGTTCTATTACTTCTTTAGGGTCTACCACGTTCCCGATTCTCTTTGACATCTTTCTCCCTGTGTCATCAAGGGCAAAGCCATGCACCAGCACACTTTTGTAGGGGGCACGGCCAAAGGCAACCATGCTTGCACCAAGTTGTGAGTAAAACCATCCGCGCGTCTGATCGTATCCCTCGGTGATAAAATCAGCAGGCCACCAGTCATCGAACTCTTTGCTCTTCCCTGGAAACCCAAGTGTAGCCCACGATGCAACTGCTGAATCAAACCAGACATCAAACACATCCTCCACACGTTTTTTCCTGCCGCCACACTCACAGGAAAGCAAAATGCCATCA
>CAJHIR010000046.1 GCA_905067535.1 Candidatus Argoarchaeum ethanivorans | reverse complement strand
AAGGTTTTCGGAGATACTGGATAAAGCGAGTACTTATATACTGTCATCACGATGCAAACAAAAAGGTGATTAAAATTAAAGGAAAATTTGTTCTCATTCTCGCAGTGCTGCTCCTAACGATGTGCCACGTGGTAGTGAGTGCGCAACCGGGGATAGAGTGGTACACCCAAGGGGAAGGTATCCAGATTGCAGAATCTCAAAACAAATTGGAAATGATTTTTTTTGAGTCTGACAGTTGTCCAGCGTGCATAAAGCAGAAGGAGGTATTTACAGATGCGCAGGTGATTAACATGTCTAAAAATTTTGTTCCCATTACCGGGTCACAACAGCTTGCAGGACAATACGGTATTCGTTATATCCCAACGATTGTGTTCACGAACTTACAGGGAGAAGAGGTTTCCCGCTTGGTTGGATATCATGATTCTGATACGCTGGTAAAAGAGATGCAGCAGGCACTTAAATTACCTGATCCATCGCAAAAGCAGGGGCAGTCACAAACACCTGGATTTGGCGTAATCGCTGCAATAACAGGGATCTTTATGTGCTGGCTCCGGCTTAAGCGGGGATATAAAAAATGATGGCGCCGCCATCGCCATTTATTGCCTTCTTCTTTGGTGTATTAAGCGTTTTATCACCCTGCGTACTTCCGGTGATCCCGCTGATTGCAGCATACTCAACCAAGTCGAGTAAATTTGTACCAATTACAATAGTTATTGGACTCTCTATCTCATTTGCTGCGATGGGTGTGCTTGCTTCTGCTTTTGGCTCGGTATTTCAGCAGTATCAAACTATACTTTATATTACTGGTGGGATTCTGATTGTATTTCTCGGCATATATATGATATTTGATGTGATAGAACAAAAAATTCGTGCACTTGTGCCAGACACAGGAACCGGTGTAATCAGGAGACTTTCTGCGACCAGTGGCGGGGGAGTGGCAGGTGGCTTCGTGCTCGGTTTTTCGCTTGGTATTGTCTGGACGCCCTGCATTGGTCCAATACTTGGTGCGATACTTACAATGGTAGCAGTGGAAGGAGACATACTTTATGGGGGCTTCCTTTTAGTTATCTATTCGCTGGGCCTGGGGCTACCCCTTCTTGTGATTGCATACACCTCACGTTTCACATTAAAACCGTTTATTAAATACAGTTTGATTATCAGGAAAGTTTCCGGGATTGTACTGGTGCTAGCAGGACTTTATTTTATATCCAGTTATCTTTTCCTATTTTTTTAACGTATAAGAAAGCATAAATGCACCTCGTTCTCTTGCTACTGAACTTTGATACATGGTGAGAATATATCACACGTTATTTTCTTGCACTCGATTACTTCGTAGTCGAGAGTTACCAGTTTTCTGCACTCGATTACTCCGCACTCGAGAGTTATCTCTGCACAACGAAGTTGTGCAGTGCTGAGGTGCCACTGTTAATAGCGAGAGTGGTTGTGATCAAGGAGGTGTGGTTGACTTTATACTCCCCCATATCTCTTTTATCGCGTCCGATACTGCGCAATCAGAGAATTCAACAACCGGCATGCCTGCAACCATCGCATCGGTGACCACTGGATCATAAGGAATATTTCTAACAATCGCAACCTCATGCTCCTGACAGAACTCAGTAATCTTCCTGCTGTTTTCTTCATTGATGTCACACTTGTTGATGCAGACAACAGTTGCAATCCCGAAATGCCTGGTCACATCCATGATTCGCTTGAGGTCGTGCAGTCCTGACATCGTTGGTTCGGTAACAACAAGTGCAAGGTCTACTCCAGTCAGGGATGCAATCACCGGGCAGCCGATTCCTGGTGATCCATCAATCAGGATAAGTTCAGACTCTTCATCTTCTGCAACCCGCTGTGCATTGTTCCTGACAACGGTTACCAGTTTTCCGGATGTTTCTTCTGCAACATTTAACTGTGCATGTGCCATTGTTCCATATTTCGTTTTCGAGATGAATGCATGACCCGAGACGCGTTCTGTAAGAGTGATCGCATCCTGATCGCATACGAAAACACATACGCCACAGCCTTCGCAGCGCGCCGGGTTAACTGCATAACCAGATCCGGTGTCAGATATTGCCTTAAATCTGCATGCTTCTTCGCATTTCCCGCATTCTATACATTTTGTTTTATCCATTGCTGCAACTTTTAAGCCTCTGAACTCCTCCTTTCTTATGATTTCCGGATGCAGCAGCAAATGGAGATCAGGTGCGTCCACATCACAGTCAGCAATAACAACGTTTTTTGCAAGGGCTGCAAACGATGCGACAAGTGTTGTTTTCCCTGTGCCGCCTTTTCCACTTATGATTGTTATCTGCTTCATAATTCCCCCCCAATTTCATCAATCATTCCTGCAAACCGTGTCTTCCATGCAGGGATTACATTCACAAACGGCACGCCTTCCGAATAATACTCTGCGATCTTCTTATCATAAGGAATCTCAAGCAAGATCGGAATCCCCTCTTCTTCGCAGTAGTTGTAGACATTCTTGTCCCCGATTCCCGCCTTATTTATGATCACGCCAAAAGGAATTTTCAGCACTTTAAGCACTTCTACTATCAGTTTCAGGTCGTACAACCCAAACGGCGTTGGCTCTGTTACAAGAATACAGTAATCGCTGCCCGAAACTGCTGCAATCACCGGGCACGCTGTTCCGGGGGGCGCATCAATAATTACAGTCTTTCCCGGATCGGCATGCTCTTTAACCTGGTCTATCAATGGTGTTGCCATCCCCTCACCGATATTCAGCAGCCCGTACACGAGTTCCACATTGTTGCCACTTCTCCCCTTCTTGATAACACCGATCTCACGTGGCATCTCGCTTATCGCATCCCGCGGGCAGACCATTCTACATAAACCACAGCCATGACACAGTTCAGGAAACACCATAACCTGTGTTGGCAGCACAACGATCGCGTTGTATTCACATGCAGATGCACACTTTCCACAGTAGTCACACAAATCGTTATTAACCTCTGGCATAAGCACGTCTGCCGACTTTACATCCTCTATCTCCGGTTTAAGGAATATGTGTGCATTTGGTTCTTCGACATCACAATCCAGTAACTGTACATTCGAGAGCGACAGTGCAAGATTTACAGCCACTGTAGTCTTTCCTGTGCCGCCCTTTCCACTTGCTATTGATATGATCATTGTTTAGGTCATCTCTTTTGATTTAATGATTGATATTCTGTCATTTAAGTTGTGCAGCCGGGTGTATCATGGGGATGCTTACTCTTGGGACTCCTGTGCAAAGGGGTTTATCCAATGTAAAGCCAGTAGTCCCGACCGGAACTTGAACCCGGGTCTGAGGCTCCGCAGGCTTCAAGGATATCCGATACCCTATCGGGACACCACTTGTTGGGTGAATACATTATACCTTTATTAAATATTGTGTTCTGCACACAACGTGGTTAGAAATAACAAATGTTACGGAAACCGGTTCTGTCTCCTGGGGCTCATAGTAACCTCGTGGCTGGTTTCCCCGGTCGTTTGATTCAGGTGTCTGCAGGTGTCATCGTTGAAGGAAGAAACACAACTCCATTAGATGGAGTTTACGTTGTTTACAGGTATAGTGTGGAATGTTTCCTTCAGTACTTCGTAGATGATGTTCATATCGATCTCTGCGATCTCCTTCCATGTGCGAAGCCTCTCTGTGAGTCTGGTTAAGGTGAGCTGATCCTGTGCCATGCAGACTGCAATTATCGCGTGTGTTGGTCCAAGTGAGAGGGCTACGAAAACGAAATCACGATGTGCTGCAAGTTTTTCTGCTGTTTTTCTGACATCCGCACCTGGTATGAGTTTTATCCCAAGTAAGAAGACACTGGTGTATCCGAACCTGCATGGGTTCATCAGTGCCTGAATTTTCATGTATCCTTCTTCTTCGAGTTTTAGACGCCGTCTTTTTGCTGTGTCATGTGAGACGCCAATTTTTTTTGAAAGTTCAACATCTGTGATTCGCCCGTTTTCCTGCAGCAACATTATGATCTTTCTGTCAACTTCATCCAGCATGATTACACCTGATTATTGCGAATTTTTAGCACATAATTTTAAATATGTGCAATTACTATGTGATGTATCGCTTTGATATAATAAGTTTTCTAATGGATAGACGAAATGCCAACACTCTTCGATAAAGTCTTAATAGCAATTGCACGGTGTCAAAAAAAGTACACGCGCGAGCTTATGGTAATTATAATTCTAATAACGATCTTACTTGGTAGTGGGCTCAAAGATATGACGATTAACTCAGATGTGCGTTCTGAGATGCCAGGAGATCTTCCAATCTTCAAGTTGAATGACAGGATAAATGATAAGTTCGGCGGACAGGATACGGTTGTAATTGCGGTAAAGATTGACGAGTCTGTAAATTCCAAAAAAGCGGTGCGTGACATACGCGATTCACAGGTAATAGAATCTCTTTTGTTTCTGGACGAGAGTCTCAGGGATGAGAGCATGGTTCAAAGTGTCACTTCTCCTGCAAGTTTTTTCCGTTCCATGGATGAGATATCAGATGATAATGTCTCACTGGTGATTGAAAAGAATCCAGCGATTGAAAAGTTTTTTAGTCGCGATTATCGCATGACTTTGATGTATGTCTCAGCAGATATTGGTTCTGATGATGTAAAGATTCAAAGTTTTATTGATATCGTACATGAGAAGATTGATTACACTCCAAAGCCCCCCGGGGTAAAGTTTGGCACCACCGGAAGTCCTGTTCTTCGTGTCTCTATCTTTGATCTTTTGAAAAGTGATGCTTTAACCACATTGTTGATTGCAGCGTGCATTATACTATTGTTGCTGTTTGTGATGGAGCAGTCCTTCACACGTGGACTGCTAATATTTATCCCACTTTCGCTTGGACTTATCTGGACAATGGGCACACTTGGTTGGCTTGGCATACCACTTTCTATTGCCACAGTATGTTTAAGTTCAATGATCCTTGGGCTCGGAGTGGAATACGGCGTGTTTATGGTTACAAGATACAAGGAGGAACGAGACAAGGGACGAAACCAGAGCGACTCGGTTGAAACTGCTGTTCACGGGATTGGCACAGCAATTATAGGTTCAGGTTTAACCACTATTGTAGGTTTTGGTGTGCTGTCATTTTCCTCTGTGCCAATGATGCAGCATCTTGGGCAGACCCTTGCACTCGGGATTTTCTATTCGCTCATGGCTGCACTTTTTGCTAATCCGGTGCTCATGATACTTGAAGAAGACTTCGAGCATCACAGAACTGAAAAGTTGTTAAAAAGGTTTGCTGCTAAACGGGAAATACATGTGAGGCGACCCAGATGATACAGGACTATATTGATAGATATGCTCACTTTGTTGCACACCACCCATATCTTATACTGCTGTTTGTCATACTGTTATCTTTCTTCGCATTTGTGATGATTGGCACTGTTACAACTGAAAAAGCTGATCTTAAAGACTACCTTCCAGAAGATATCGAGGCTATTGCTACACTCTTTGATATAGAGGATAAGTTTGGAAGCGTAAACTTTATATATATCGTAATTGAGGTAGACCCTGCATACAGTGGCTCAGATGAAATAAGAGATCTTCGCGATCCTCAGATACTGCGGTATGTTGAGCAGATCTCACAGTTAGCCAGGCATACGGAAGATGTGATGGAAGTTTCAAGTGCCTCAACGACGATAAAAAGTATCAATGATGGAAAGCTCCCACAATCTCTTAGAAAAGTCAGGGAACTCACCAGTAAAAATGGCTTGCTGGATGGGTATATCAGCGATGATTACACAATGTCTCTTGTTAAGATACGTTTAATAGATATTGATGCAGACCTTAAGAATATCGAGATTGAGCTTGAAAAAATCATCCAATCCACTCCACACCCGGCCGGGATAAAAGTGAGTCTTGGCGGGGCATCAATGGAAGGACAGGCGATGGAAAAAGCCATTAAGCCAGATATGAAACGAACTTCCACTTATTCGCTGGTAGGAATTCTTATTGTCGTTCTGGTGCTGTTTCGATCTCCCAAATATGGATTCATTCCACTTACTACCATTTTATTTGGAACGCTGTGGGCAATGGGTTATGTTGGGCTTATAGGCATGGGTTTGACGTCAAATACATCAGGTGTGATTTCCATGATCATGGGCATCGGAATTGACTTTGGTATACAGGTAACAACTCGCTATCGCTTTGAACGTGCACATCAACTTCCCCCGGATGCAATGGAACTCACACTAAGGAAAGTGATTATGCCAATGTCTACCACAACACTTGCCGCACTCATCGGTTTCCAGGCAATGTCGATGGGACAGCTAACTTTCATGGGAGCTATGGGTACGATGATGAGCTATGGTGTAGCTGCATGTATGGCGGCAGCGATCACAGCCGTACCATCCTTTATATTAATAGCAGACACCCTGAGTATATCTAAAATATTTACAATATTTACAAAAAATTAAAATGGAGATGTATTATGAAAAAAGTATTAAACAAAATATTAACAATCCTTGTACTGGTTTTCTGCATGAGCATTCTTGCTCTACCGGCAGAAAGTACTCCAATTACCGGGAAAGTTGGAAGCACTGTCCACGTGTACCTTATGAACCAGGATCCTGACCCGGCAGACTCTGGTAAATACCTTGACCTTCGCTGGAGGGTTGTTGTCACCAAGGTTGGAACGATCGATAACCTTGAATTCTATCTCGATGCAGGCTATCCATTTCTCTTTGAGGCAGGAGATAGTCCAAAGAAGAGTCTTGGCAAAGTTGTTCCAATCACTGAAATGGAATATTACTATGTGCTTCACTACAAGCTCAAGGTGGCAGATAACGCTCTTAAAGGCGAACATAATGTAAGCCTGCGCTGGAATGACGGCAGCGGGGGTTATACAAAAAAATACTTCACACTTTATGTAGACCCAAGCAAACCAGGTTTTACAATCGGAGCACTTCGTACCTCACCAGAACGCCTCGTGCAGGACACATATGAAGCATTGCTCAAAGTTGACATTGCAAACATAGGAAGTGAAGATGCAGAGAACGTGAAGGCATCGCTCTCTTTGCCAGAAGGTTTTGACGCAAGCTATGCGTACTCTGATGAAGATGCACTTGGCACAATCAATGAAAGTGAGAGTAAAACCGCACACTTCTACATCGACACAGCGGAAGGACTTCAACCAGGTGAGTATAATGCCACAATCACCATCACTTACAAAGAAGATGACGATGAAGACAACCAGTACAGAACAAAACTCCTGCCTCTTAACATTCCAATTAAAGGCTCACCCTATCTGGTGATAGAATCAGTAGAAACAAGCCCGGCAGAAGTATATCCTGGCACATACGTAAGTCTTCTAATCAATGTTAAAAACACTGGAAGCGAGGAAGTCGATGCAGCGAGCCTTCGTGTGTTTAAGGATTCAACACAACCGTTTGATTTTGATGAAAAATCAGACTTCATAGGAAAACTTAAACCAGGAGAAAGTGGTGAAGCGTTGATACGCGTGCAGGTCAAAGAAGATGCACCTCCAAAGAAATACCTTCTTGATGTGGAACTGCGGGGAGTTGAGACAAACAAGGACACCGTTGTATTATTCTCACGAACAGCACAACTGGTAGTTTGTCCAGCAAAAGAATCATCTACATCGCTACTGATTCCAATAGTAATTATTATAGCAGCGGCTCTGGTAGTTGGCATTGTATTATATAAAAAGAGAAAAAAATAATTGAGAGGATATTATTTCTATCTGGTTTGAGCCACGTCAAATGTGTTAAAATCCTTTTCACACAGAACCCATGATGCATCGACGCTATCGACGCGTGAGTGTGGAGCTCCGACGCTGCACCAGTCTATAAACTCTTTAATCTCTGGTTCGCTTCCTTCTGCCATTATTTCAACACGCCCGTCCCTCCGATTCCGCACCCAGCCTGTGAGGTTGAGATTCGTTGCCTGCTTCTCTGTGTAGGCTCTGAAACACACGCCCTGTACAAGACCCTGGACAAATATATGCACACATTTCTTCATGGTACAGCATGTTGTATCCTGTTTCTTAATAAAGTTGTTCAGGGTGGCAGAAGTTCTTCTTTGGGTCTTGGATTGATATAGTAAAGTATATGTTTTTACAGTTAGTTTTTGTGGATAGGTGTGTCTTCGATGAGTGCTGGTGATAAGTTGATAGAAAGTGCTTGGCGGTGTTCTGAACGTGGGGGTTATAATCGTGGGTTGAAGCTTGCTTCTGAGGCGTTGGAGCTTGCTGATAAGAAGAATGATGATGTTCTCCGTTCTCAGGCACTTGGCACGCTTGGTAATATTTTATATGGGGCTGGCAGGTTTGATGAAGCGCTCAGTGCGCATCTGTCAGCACTGACGATAATTGAAAGTCTGGCTGAGAAGAACCTGTTTTTTAACAGATGGGTTGCAACGACTCTCAACAATCTCGGTGTTCTTCTGAATGATCTGGGGCGGTTTGAAGATGCAATGAGTAAGTACGAGCGCTCACTCGAGATGCGCAAAGTGCTGCTTGAGTCCGATCCTGAAAACAC
>CAJHIR010000045.1 GCA_905067535.1 Candidatus Argoarchaeum ethanivorans | reverse complement strand
GAAGAGCTGGATAACATTCCAAATATAACCTATAAAAAAAATGGCAAAATTAAACGAAATAAAACAGAAAAAACAAAGCCTATTGTCTTAGATATTGTACCGGACAGAAGCATTGATACCTACCAAAACAAGGATCGGACGTATATTTTATCCTCGACAGGCTGTTCAAATTTTTGTGATTATTGTGCATGCGTAAAGGATCGATACTATCTAAGAGAAAAAGACTCACTAATAGAAGAAATGCATGGATTAGATCCAAGATGCCTTGTTTTCTGCGATGACACGCATCTGACAAATTCTTCAATACGAATGCTTGACTCTGTTTACAGCACGTGTGGAATACGAGAGATAAGAAAAGAGTGCATGTTAGACCCAGTTTTTCTATCAACAAATTATCAAGAAGTATTTGATTTTACCAGGCGAAACAATTACAGGGAGTTTTTTATTGGTGTTGAATCAAGCACTTATTCAGGACGTAACAAGATTGGGAGAAAGTATAATGGAAAAATCAGGGGGAAAAATTGTCATAAGATGGAGGTGGACAGCATAAAAAAATTTATAAAAGAATTTGATGGAAGTCTCACGCTCAGCTACATCACACCACATCCTCTCATTGAAAAAAAAGAATTGATAAGTGACTTTATCGAGATGTTTAAATTTCTTAAAATATTTCCTGCAAACGACAGTACGCATAACTTTATAAACTGGGATACATTGATTCCTTTTCCCGGAACACCTGTGAGGGAGCACTATTACAATTACATCCAACCAGATGAACGGTTTGATTGGGAGTCCTACAAGCCATCGTTTCCATTTTTATGGCAGTACAAAAATGATGATATCAATCTCTGGCTTCACAAATTTATTCGCTCTTACAGAAATGCAGAGGCTTTTATGAAAGACCTGACTGAATATGAAAAAATACAGTTTGTTGGAGGGAATAATTATACTGTTTTACTGGGCTTGAGTATCTTACTGGACAAACCGTTTTCAGAACTTGCAAGGAAAATTCCAGGCTTTGATTACGAATACTGTAAAAAAATAAAGGCATTTGTTTAACACTGCACAACTTCGTTGTGCAGAAATAACAGTTAACGACCAATTCTCGATTGCGCAAGCGATCGAGCGCAGAAAATAACTTATCACCTTTTATGTACCGATGCATGGCATCAATCTTCTTTTGCTCATCAATGTCCATAAGCATCACTGAAGATGCTTTAAGCAAAGCTTATATCAAAAAGAGTGTCCGATGTAATGAACCTTTATTTGCCAAATGAAATAGTGTACGATGTATTGACCCTTTCCACTTAGGGATATAATAAACTATCGTAGATTATGACACTACCGAACAATTATTTGAGGAAGAAGGAATTCAAGTAGTATGGGAGGACGAATCCATTGCAGAACGGAAGGCACGATCATAAGCGACTCCTTGTCACTTCGCCTAACAGAGCGTATCTGGCTTCGTGTCTTCGGCACCTCTAAAAACACCAAGTAAGAAAATTACTTGCCTAATTTTACAGATGCAAATAGAAAAATTTATAGGGATGGGGTACCTGCTATAAAATTAAAGAAGGAGGGATAAAATGGGGAATAAATTTAGTTTGAATTTGAAGGTATTGGTGGTTTTAGCCGCCTTGGTGATGGTCGCAAGCTGCACAGCGGTATTGTATAGTGAGACAGGAGGAGAAAAAGGGATAGACGAAAGCGGTGGAAAAGGTGTTATCTCGCTTGTGGCACCACCCTTCATCGGAGTCGCAGGTGCAACTGAAGCTCTGGGTGGCGGTGGCGGTGGCGGTGCTGCCGCAGCAGGCACAACATTCCTCGAAGAAGAAGCAGGAATTTCCGCTTACACAGATGTTGGTCAGGGAATAGATCTGGAAGATGCAAGGGATGTATTCAGAACGATAGAATATGAAACAGACGAATACATCATTGGCTCTGTTCCACTACCTGAATATGCAGAGACTGAAGATGTTCATGCATACGTCCATAAAGACGGATGGGTCGTAGCGTATTATTTAGAGGAAGAGCCAGTGGCAAAGATAGTAGATTGGGAAGATTACAGTACAGATGAAATAATAACTGGCACAAAGCTTGAAGATGGTATAAGTGTAGTTTGCAATGCCGCGGGTGTTCCAATAAAAAATCTAAAATACTACGACTTCAGGTATGCAAATGCGGATAAACTGATGATTGTTGCAGATGCACAATGGGTGGAAGGAACGGATACGTTTGACATCAAGCTGCCAAGCGATTTTGTATTTTATGAAAGATCATACTCACACTATGCGTATGATAGCGATGATTCGACAATGAAAATCGATGAAAATGAGATTAGCAGTATCGGGTGCCAGGATTATTCAGTAACAAATTATGGTTTGCTTTCACCTACGCAGCTTTCGCTCGATACATTCCATACTATTAGCCTCTGGCATGACGAGTGCTATTGTTATTCGGGAGAAGCATTCGATGCAATTGTCCTCATATATCGAGAGGCATAGGTGAATAAAATGGAGAATTGCCGAGAGAATAATAATAGGAATAACGAGTGATGACACTCGTGAAATAAAGATGCCTTGTGAGAAGTAAAAATGAAGATAAAAGCAATTCTTTTCATCACCGTTTTTTTACTCAGTATTCCGATAATGATGGTAAGCGCATCAGAGATCATCATCGAAGACGCCAACACCACATGGGATACCACTACCGCATATTCGCCGGACATGACAAATATTACAAGCAATGTAACACCAAGAATATTGGTAGAATATGCAAACAACATCTATCGCATTAATTTAACACCATCAACAAACTTGCTCAATGTAACGAATAGCGTAACACCAAGAATACTTACAGAATACGCAAACACCATCTATCGTAACAATTTAACACCTTCAACAAACTTGCTCAATGTAACGAATAGCGTAACGCCAAGAATATTGGTAGAATATGCGAACTCGATTTACCGCAACGATTTAAAAGATATTCCAACCGACCTTGCCAATCTCGCGAATGAAGTGTCATCGAGAATAATAATCGAATATGCGAACTCCAACTATGATAAACAATTAAATTTCCCAGAAGAACCCATAAACGAAACCACACCACCAGAAAATCATTTCCCAATCACCAACGCCCACGGCCCTTATTCTGCCAACATAAACGAACACATTCAGTTTTATGGCTCTGGAACTGACCCTGATGGGGATACAATCATCGCTTATGCATGGGACTTCAATGGCGACAATATCACTGATAGCACATTACAAAATCCAACTTATTCGTGGTCTTCCGCTGGAACGTATTATCCAACATTGAAGGTGCAAGATGAAAAGGGAGCGTGGAGCTTGCCAGATGATTGCACAGTGCTTATAACAACACCTCTAAGTTATGACGGTACACTGTCAGGTGTTTATCCACAACCTCATTATTCAACTGGCGAAACTGTTAACATTGGCGTTGACATCAAAAACACAGGTAACAGTGCCGAGACATACGATTTACATCTTGTTGTTCATGACAAACATGACGCTTTAGTCTATGATGACACAATTGGTAGCATATCTCTTTCCTCAGGAGCTAAAACATCTGAAGAATTTGCTATATCGCCCTTGTCAATAGGGCATTTTTCTTTTATCGCATATCTCAACAGTTCAAATTCTGGAAGTGTTTATGACGACATGCAAAGCGATTTTAAAGTTTTGGACACTCAAGCTATTCTGATAGCCGAAGATGATGCCGATTCTTTGATGGAAGCTGCGCACGATGAACTTGACGAAATGGTTTTCATAGTAAGTGACACAACCTTTGAAACAATAAAAAGTCTTACTTGGGATGTTCTAAAAGATGCATTATTCGATACAATAATAGGAAAAATTTTCACACCTCGTCAATTAACACACCCCGGCATGGATCTGGATCCTGAAGACATAGCTAAAGCCTGCGAAAAATTAGTGAATGCAGGTGATGAGCTAAACGAAGTTGCTTCAAAAACTGATGATTCTCACCTCAAAAACAAATTGAGAGAGGAGTTTATGGTGTATGCTGTGCCTGAAAAAATAGCAGTAGAACGAAGAGATAATGATTTTGTGAAAAATATAATTGATAAACCGTTTACAAGAAATGATAAAATTATACAATTATTTAATATTGGTAGAGAGAATGTTAGATCTGCTAGCGAATCTGCGTGGTTCACAATAACTGTGGGTATCAACGGACTTTTGCCTGGTGGGGAAAGAAGTTATTATATTACATTACAAGAAGAAAGAGACCTTTATGAAAGCATTAAAAAGGCATTTGCTTGGGTTTCGATGGGTATCGTAATAGTAGTGCTTATAGCGGCAGTTCTCTTTGCAATAGGAACTGTTGGATTTGGAGTAATTGCAGAAATACCCTTTCTTATTACAGTGCTAAAAGCATTTTTTGTTGTTGAGAAGGCAGCTTTTGCTGCTATTGTAGTATTGATGCTTATCACGTTACCAAATATTACTCCGGAGGTGCCATTAAGACATGATACTACGCTTGATGCTATTGAATCCGTAATCAGTCACCAAACCACCTCTACAGCAAGCGTTTTGTCCATCACAAGCACATCGCAACTATCCTTCGACAAAGAAGCAAAAATCACGATAGCCGTTGATAAAAGTGCATCCAGAACATCAGAGCCAATTATCAGAATTGTGGTTTCACCAGATGGGAGGATTATTGACATGAACCTCCACCAAACAAACCCTTACACTTCCAATTACGAAACATTGTCGAGTTCGTTAAGACTTCCACATCAACCCGGAAAATATAAGATACTCGCAATGACCTCCAACGATATAATGAAATCATCGGTTAAACAAGTAGAAACAACCCAAACAGCACCAAATATTTCGGTGAGCATATCCACCGATAAACAATTTTATAATTCCACAGAAATCGTAACGATAACCGCAAACTTCACAAATGCTGCCTCTGAGAAACTCGGAAACTTAACTTTTAGCATTGACATCCTGAACACCACCTACAACAATACAGGATTTTTGGAAATAAACGCGAATTCATCGAAGATAGAAACGCTGAGTTTTGTTCCCGTGAATAATGGAACATATAAGGCAACCGTCACATTGTTCGCTGGTTTATATATCGTAGGTTCAGCAGAAACTGGGTTCACAGTAGAGAATGGAACTGGTGTTTCTGTAAACATTGATTCTAAAGAGGTATATGACCCAAGCGTTAATGTTACTGCCAATTTCACCGTTACAAACATTGGAACGGAATTATATCAGGGAAATATTGCCATTACAACCGTAGATACACTAAACGACTATTTAGAAGTATATAATTCCATTGAACCACTATCTTTCAATGAATCCGAAGAAAAAGATTTAGTGTGCATAATCCTTCCAAAAGAAGGTTCAATACCCAGTATTTACAGAAGCTACCTAGAAATTGACAACTCAACTTACATTGTTCCCTTTACGGTAGCTGCTAATGGCACTATTTTTATAACCGTGCAGACTGACATGTTAATCTATTTGTCGTCCGAAAGCGTTAATGTTAACATTTCTGTAAAAGATGTTGCTTTCAACGCGACAAATGCAACGTTAAACCTGACTTTAACTGACCCGAATGGAAACAAGACCTATTTTGATGTTACAGGCTCATATGGGAATTATTCAATGATAATTTCTCCGGATAACAAGTCGGTGAATGGAACTTATAACATTTTAGTAAATGGGACAAAGGATGGTTACAGGGTATATTCCGACCAAACATTCTTTATCGTGAATGAAAGAACCAAATTAAGATGCGATATACCTCACGTAATCCAACTGAATACTACGGATACAATTAACCTTTTTGTTGAAACTGATTCAAACCAAACAGTAAAAGATGCGTTTGTCAGGTTAACTGGTTGTGGCTTCAATGAAACCAGAACAACGGATGAGAATGGGTTGGTTGTCTTTGGCACGGGTTCTATGAATAAAACAGGGGTAATTGAGGCTAATGTCGAAAAAGGAGGGTATGGTAGTTTTATAGGAAAGATGGAGATTATTTCTAAAAACGAACCTCCAATAGCCGAATGTTTCATCGCAACAGCCGCTTATGGAACACCTTTACATGAAGACATAGATGTTCTGAGAGATTTCAGGGATGAATATCTGATGACAAATCCAATTGGAAGAACATTTGTTGAAATTTATTATACCACGAGCCCACCGATTGCAGATGTGATAAAGGAGAACAAAGGGGTGAGGACAGTCATAAGAGAGGGTTTGGTTAAACCGTTGGTATATATTTCGAGGGTGTTTGTAGGATGAAATAAATGTAAACAGAAGAACATGCCAGATTAGATTAGAGTGAAAATAAAGGAGGTAAAGATGGTGATATGCACATAACCAAAGAAGAAGGATGGATATACGAAGGAGGAGAAGGATGGACGAAGCAAAAAGCGATGGAAATATTGGTGGCAATTGGCGACATAAAATAAAACAAAGGTTTAATAACAGAAGATGCTGTGAAGGGATTAACATGGTAAAGGAATGTTTACCAGTTTTACAATTTAAAATAGTTCTATAATATATAAAATTACTATCAATAAAGATGGTGAATGAATGAACATTCAAGTAAACGGTGTTGAAGTAGAGCTTCCACCCGGCTCAACCGTGAAAGATGCGATTGAGCGGTCAGGGGAAATCTATCATAAGAAAGGTGTTATTGCATTAATAAAAGACATATCAAAAGTAGCAGAAGAAACCGACCGCTACATGATAAAAACCAGTAAGGGAAGTCTAAAGATTAAGCTCCAACAGTCGAAACTAACAGGATACTGGAAAAAGAATTACAAAGAATACGAAGAAAAACGACTCGTCTGGAAAACAAAAGACGTGTTAGCCATTGGGCACGTGACAACAGACCTTCCACCACAACGAACGGCACAGAAGTACGGGCAGTGGGATGTATTCTTTGGGCTATCCGGGTTTGAAGGCAGCAAAACCGATCTTATGTTCTCAACATCCGATCACACAGGCGTCTATGGTGAACCCGAAGGCGGAGTTTTTGCAAAACTGGTCGGAGGAAGAAAGATTCTCTCAAAGCTTACGGAAGATGATACAATAACAACAATAATGCCTGTTGTTGAAAGGCAAAAAGAAGCAGCAGCAGATCCAATCGAGCTTGAGACCACGCTTACGGGAGGAGAAAGGATTGTTACATGTCTTGAGATTGATGTGTCGCAAGGACCGCACGATGATGTTGAATATGCCCTTGCAGCACTGGAAAACAGGCTTGCATTTACAATCGACACCACCTATGCATTCACTGGTTTCAAAGGCATCAGAGATGTTACCCATCAACCGGAAAACAATCAAATTCGTACACGTGGAAGCCTTACAGTGAGAAATACCGGCCTTAATACCGGGCAACTATATATCTACAAACATCGCCAGATGCCAATAAAATCTCACAATGTTGTCGGCACAATAACCAGTGGTATTGAGCTTATAGATATTGCAAAGGAACACCAGGCAGTAACTATGAAAACAAAACCAGAGCGTGTAATGATGCTTGGGCTCACCCAGAAGCAGGCAGAAGAAGAACTTAAAAAACGTAGCATCACGCAACAGAGAGAAGGTCTCACCGATGATGATGCTATTGTGACAGGACAGGAGCCACTTAATACTCTTGCAATACTTAATAATAAAAAACTTACAACAACCGGAACACAGCTGTCCGATATTATAAAAATAGAACTCTATTACGATAAAGCACCTGAAACGATACAATACTTTAAGTTCATCTGTGGGCTTCTTGAGAAACCAATTGGAAACATGCGAACATTTTACAATCAAAGAAGAATGGGCTTAGTACTTTTCAAGCCAAACGCAAAACTATTCAACAGGGCTATCTTAAGAGAGAACACCCCAGTTGACAAAGTGAATGCTTTTGAAGTAGCAGTTACAAACATGTCACGAAAAAATCTTGGTATGATGGGCATACGGGACAAAGAAGATACTACCCATGGGCCAACAGGAGAAGAATTTGCAGCAACCAATGTCATCGGACGTGTTACCGGAGGGTTCGAGGCACTTACAAAATCAAAAACAGATGACTTAATGTGCCTGCAGGTGATAAACGAACCAGAGATATGATAATCTTGATTGCTTCGCAATCAAGAGTTACTGGCTATTTCTGCTCACGTTGTGTGCAGTACTTTAAGGTATGACACCTGAAATATGACAGCAACATTTTTAACAGATTCTGCCATACCATCAATCAATCGCCCAGGTGGCCTAGTTGGTTAGGGCGCCAGACTCATATGGAAAAATAACAAGGCGTCAAAAACTCCTGAGAAATCTGGAGGTCACGGGTTCGGATCCCGTCCTGGGCACTTAAATATCTTAGTGTGTTAATAGGAGGCAATCATCCCACAAACAACCTTGAAATATGCACCAGGGGCTTAACCAAGCCATCCCTTACAACCGTTCTCACTCCTTCGTTTTCACTTATTGCATCGGCAATTGGCGGGCTCGTAGAATAATATATTTTAACGAAAGTTCTCCCGACTGCATTCGTCATTAGATATTCGTCTCTAAAATCTCGCAGCACATTTATATCTCCATGCATCGGTGTGCCATAAGCTGCGGTTGCGATGAAACAGTGTGACACTGATTTTGTGGCAGTAAGATTCAATTCAATAGATTCTCCATTTTCATATATCACACGCTCGTTTGCCTGAACTCCATCAATCAAAAATGTGATATTTTTACCAATGTCTGTTTCTGTGCCTTCGATAATGATTCTTT
>CAJHIR010000044.1 GCA_905067535.1 Candidatus Argoarchaeum ethanivorans | reverse complement strand
TGTCAGGACACTGGGATTTTCATATTTAATGTTACAATTGGCAAAAATATTGTTATTGATTTTAATATAAACGATGCCATCTGTGAAGCACTTCGCTCTGCAACGGAAACATTACCACTTAGACCAAATGTGGTACACCCCCTAACAAGAGAGAATTCACTGGACAACACCGGGGATGGACTGCCTGATATTACGTTTAATCTAACAGAAGGTAGTGATTTTGAAGTTTTCGTGTATCCCAAGGGTGCTGGTTCAGAAAACATGAGCCGCCTTGCTATGCTCAAGCCGTCGCAAAATGAAGAGATTAAAAGATTCGTCATCGAAACTGTGTTTGATGCAGGCGGTATGCCGTGTCCACCAATAATTGTTGGTGTTGGAATTGGAGGTTCCTTTGATCTTGCTTCTCGTCTTTCCAAGAAAGCAGCACTGAGACCGCTTGATGAAATGAATGATTTTGAGCAGGAACTCTGTGACGCTGTGAACACACTTGGAATCGGGGCGATGGGACTTGGCGGCGATACCACTGCCCTGGCAGTGCATGTGAATACAGCGCACTGCCACACAGCATCACTTCCTGTTGCAGTAAATATTCAATGCTGGGCAAATCGACGAGCACATAAGAAGTTTGTATGAAGGGATATTGAAATGGAACACCGATTAACCACACCACTTACAAAAGAGGCAATTCTGAAATTAAAAGCAGGAGATATTTTATATCTCACAGGAAAAGTGTTTACCGCGCGGGATGAAGCTCACAAGCACATTCTGGATACACTTTCACATCACAGGAAGCTGCCTTTTGATCTCACTGGTGCTGTGATCTATCACTGCGGGCCGCTCTTAAAAAAGACTGGAAATAGCTGGCAGGTGGTGTCAGCCGGACCAACAACCAGTGAAAGAATGACACAGATGACGCCCGCACTGGTAAAAAACACTGGCATTCGTGCCATAATCGGAAAGGGTGGAATGAAAGGAATTGCACCACTACTCAAAGGAAGGTGCGTATACCTTGCGTACACTGGTGGCTGCGCTGTTCTTGCAGCAGAGGGAATATCAAGAGTTGCCAATGTTCACTGGCAAAATCTTGGCATGGCTGAAGCTGTGTGGGAATTCGAGGTAAAGGAGTTTGGACCACTTATCGTTGGCATCGATTCCCATGGGGCGGATTTATATGAAAAGGTGCTTGAAAAAGCATCTGAGGCATTGAAGGCTATTGTAGTGTAGCACCACCCAACAAAGTAAAACCACTCATGAATCTGGCTGCAAGCAAGAAACGCAAGGACACCGCGGCTGCTGAAGCCGGGATCGAAGATGGAGGACGTGTGCAGCAAGCGATGTGAGTGCAACGATTATTCCCCTACCATCGAACACTTCCTGGCGCTGCTTAAAGTGTGTTACAATGTTCTGTGCGACCTGTGTTACCTGATATTCCTTGCCATACAGAGATTTTTATTGGCATACAGCACCTCAATATTGATTTTTCCATCCTATGTTTGGTAAACGGTAATTTGATTGTCGGGTAATTTTTTGTTAGTCATATTTTTCTCCCTTGATGTGCTTTATCTCGTTGTCAAAATCGGAAATGTAATTTATATCCTGTATAACCCGATATTCTTCGTATTCCTGCTCAGCTTTTAGCTTTGCTTTCAATGCGCTGACTTTGCCTTTATCCTGTAGTATCGGGTAGCTGGATAATTCCAAAAAATTATGGAGAAACTGAATCCAGTCTTCCATTTTCATTAAAATCTGCCGTTGTGCCCGGTTTTCCGCCAGATCAAGATAGGCAGAGATGATTTGATTCAGTTCCTTTATGTGGGCCTCGTTTAAGTAATTCTTTGCGATGGAAATATCGGACTTTATTATTTTCCCGTCCGGTGCCCGCTTCCAGTTTGTTAAACCCATATACATCTTTTTTGCATCCGCAGAGTCATAGATTATTTCCGCAGCGGTTTTTCCGGTGATTGCCCAGTGGAGTTTATTCTGAACCGTTGCGAAAAAATCTTTTGTTACTGGCGCGTTTTTGTCATAATCGGCAGCAAGCGCGTAGATGTCAGTGATCTTCTGATAAAACCGCCGCTCACTTGCACGGATTTCCCTGATTCGCTCAAGGAGTTCCTCGAAATAATCCCTGCCAAAAACCTGGTTGCCCTGCTTGATCCGTTCATCATCCAGGACAAAGCCTTTGATGATATATTTTTTCAGGGTTTTTGTCGCCCAGATGCGGAACTGCGTAGCCTGATATGAGTTAACGCGGTAGCCTACCGAAATGATGGCGTCGAGGTTGTAGAACTCCAAATCTCGCACTACTTGCCTCAAGCCTTCTGTTTGAACTGTTCGGAAATTCCGAACAGTTAAATCTATCTGCAACTCCCCTTCTGCATATATTTTCTTAAGATGCTCGCTGATCGTTGCTTTCGATTTTCCAAACAGTTTGCCGATTGCTTTCTGGGTGAGCCAGACGGTTTCATCCTTCAGGAATACTTCTACATTCACGTCTCCTTCATTTGAGGTGTAGAGGATGAAATCTGATTGTTGTTTTACAATATCTCTTTTGTTCATACACCAGCCTCTTGTTGCTCTAATTGTGCCCCAACTTCACCATCCATAAGCTTCGGCAACAGCGTATCACGCAGTTTTTTGGGGGTGCGGGTTTGTATACAGTTAGCGGTTGAGTTTCAAATCAAAGATCTGGCAAAGCAGATACAGTTTAGTAGATAATCAAATGTTGATTGGAATGCCCCTGATTTATTCCAATGGTTTGGCGGTTGAGACTTATAGATTTTTGATTTCGTAAGATTTCAGTATCACATCATCATTCAGATAGCCTGTATGGTATGTTTTTCCTGTTTCAAGGTCGTTTACTGTCATTTCCGCAGGGGCAAAGATGTCTACATCAATCTTATAGAAATCATAATCGGCTTCTTTAAATATTTCGTAGAGTGGCCTACCATAACTCTCTGATGCACTGGAAGTAACCTTTTTGAACATACTTTCGTCAAAACCTTTTAGAGTCAGGTTGACAGAACCATAATATATTACACTATCATTGGTTGAGCCCATTGCTTTCGTATTATCACTCAAAACTGGTGCAATTGGTGCTACTCCTGCCCCACAGATAATCTTATTAGTATCATATCCAAGTTCATTCAACTTATGGACGCCAGCTTCCACCACCCTGCCAGAGACTTGCACAGAACCTACAATCGAAGCAGTTGGAGCTACAATTGCCACAATATTTTCAACATCAATTCCACATTCCTTGGCAATAAATCCCATCACCTTTTCATCAGGAAGCTCATTTGATTCAAGAGCAATGACAGCACCGTCAAATTTGTCCTTGTAACCGATGTGTTTATAAATTTTCTTTGGCTTTAATGATAATGCACGTGCTGGGCCTGAACCCATTGCAACATACTTACCCACATTGATCTGCCAGCCAGCCATCTGCGAGGCAAGACACGAAATGGATGGGTGATCTGTCGTGACATCAATAAAAGATAGTGCAACATCTCCAAGTTTATGAACACTGATATTGCTTGTGCCAAGACCACCCATACACACATCAGTAAACATCAAACCAGCTTCATAACTTCCAGTGACATTGACACCACAATCAATGACTGTTGCCTTATTTTTAAGCTTTAGCTCTTCTACTTTGAGTTCTTCTGCCCAGTCTACCATTACTTCAGTAATTTCTAATGCTCTTTCATTTACGCTCAACATTGTAATCGCCAGAAGGTAAATAACAAAGTCAACATATAAGGCTTTTGGGTTTTAAGGCTTCAACCAGGTTTATCAATTAAGATCGACTCGCTCACCTGTTGCCATGTATACGACGCTCTCACAGACATTGGTGACGTGATCACCACTGCGTTCGAGGTAGCGTGCTGCAAAGGTCAGGTGTGATGCGTTTTTTATCTTTGTCGGGTCTTCTATCATATAAGTGATGAGTTCCCGGCGTACCTGATCGAAGAGTGCATCAATTTCATCATCTCTTTTTGCAGTTTGTTTTGCAAGTTCACTATCGCAACTCTCGAATGACTGCATGGTAGAAGTGAGCATTTCGCTACATATCTCAGCCATTCTTGGCAAATCTACCAGTGGTTTTATGTGTGGTTGTTTGATGGTGGACTTGGTTATCCATGCTATTTCAAGGGCAAGATCTCCTATGCGTTCAAGGTCGATAATGATTTTAATAGTTGATCCTATCAGGCGGAGGTCCTTTGCCATCGGCTGCTGCAATGCAAGGAGGGCGAAGCACGTATCTTCAATCGTTGCATAGAGGTTGTCAATCTCATCGTCTGAGTTGATCACCTTGTTAGCTTCATCAAGATTCTGATGTTTCAGTGATGCAATTGCTTTTTTGATATTATCTCCTGCCATATTGCCCATCCTGATCGTATCTGCTTTAAGTTTTTGCAGTTGCTGGTGGTATTTAGTGCGTGTCATTATGTCACATCCCAACCTGCAAAGCTTACGCTTTGCAGAAATCAATTCTCGACTGCACAACTTTGTTGCGCAGAACCACACACTCCGTGTGTGGAATTAACTCTCGACTACGAAGCAGTCGAGGTGTCATGTTTTATCCAAACGTTCACAACTTGGCTCGTGTTCATTCTTGTGTCTGGTAGTCGAGGTGTCATCCAAACCTTCCTGTTATGTAGTCTTCTGTACTTTTCTCTTTCGGTTTTTTAAAGAGTTTCTTTGTCTCATCGAATTCTATTATCTTTCCATGAAGGAAGAAGGCTGTGTAGTCTGATACCCTTGCTGCCTGCTGCATGTTATGGGTGACTATAATTATAGTGTAGTGTTCTTTAAGTTTTACCATGAGGTCTTCGATCTTGCTTGTTGAGATTGGATCAAGTGCACTGCATGGTTCATCAAGGAGTATGATGTCTGGCTGCACTGCAAGGGTTCTCGCGATGCACAATCGCTGCTGCTGTCCCCCGCTCAAGCTTAATGCCGAGCGATCGATTCGATCCCTGACTTCATCCCACAAAGCTGCATTTTTTAAGCTTTCTTCAACGATTTGTGCAAGCTGCTGCTTATTTTTTTCACCATGTACTCGTGGACCGTATGCAACGTTTTCAAATACCGATGATGGAAACGGGTTTGGTTTCTGAAATACCATACCAACCTTTTTTCGGAGACTCACCACATCCACATCCTTGTGGTTGATATTTTCGTTGTTTAAGAGCATTTCGCCTTCCGTTCGTACCGTTGGTATCAGGTCATTCATTCGGTTAAGACAGCGTATGAAGCTGGTTTTTCCGCAGCCTGAAGGCCCTATGAGTGCTGTAATCTTCCTCCTTGGTATATCCAGATTGATGTTTTTTAAAGCTTGATTGTCTGCATACCACAGGTTAAAGTTTTTAACTGATATTTCGATTTCTTCATGGTTCATACGTATGCTCTTCTTTTGCTCTGTTTATATCTATAGGTTACGATTTGTTTTTATTACCCTTGCAGTTTTTTCTGGTATTTCCTTCGAAGGATGATTGCTGCTGCATTCATTGTCAGCAGAACCAAAAGAAGCACGATGATTGCTGCCGATGCAATATTTGCAAATTCCGGTTGGGGTCTGCTGATCCAGTTAAATATCTGTATTGGCATGGCTGTGAAAGGATCAAGAGGTGTTTGCGGGGTGAATGCTATAAACGTGAGAGCACCTATCATTATCAATGGTGCGGTTTCCCCGATGGCTCTTGAAAGTGCAAGGATGCTGCCTGTAAGTATCCATGGCATTGCCGAAGGCAGTATCTGGTACCTGATGGTCTGCCACCTGCTCGCTCCAAGCCCGTAGGATGCTTCCCGGAGTGAGCTTGGTACTGCAGAAAGAGCTTCTTTTGTGGAGATAATAATTATTGGGAGCACCAATAGCGAGAGTGTGAGAGCACCTGCTATCAGACTTTTTCCAAGCGAGAGTCCCCGAACAAAAATGGCAAGACCAAGGATACCATAAACGACACTCGGGACGCCAGCCAGGTTGAAGATATTAATTTCAATAATTTTTGTGAGACGCGATCTTGGTGCGTATTCCTCAAGGTATATTGCTGCACTTACCCCTATAGGCAGTGCAAGAGCCGCGGTTAGCAATATGAGCCAGATTGAACCCCAGAATGCTGATTTTATGCCTGCCCTTTCTGGAAAGCGGGACGGGTAACTGCAAATAAAATCCCAGCTTAACCATGAAAATCCTTTTACAAATATATCAAATAACAGTAAAGCAAGCAGCACGATTCCGGCGATGGTGGAAGCAAGGCAGATGGCTGCAAAAAGCTGGTCTTTTCTTCGACGTTTCTCTTGCAGGTTCATTACTCGTATACCTCCCGATAGCGTGATCTTATCCACTGACTAACAAGGTTCATCCCAAATGTCATGAGAAAGAGTACCATACCTATTGCAAATATGGATTTGTATGCGATACTGCCGGCAGGAGTATCCCCAAGGCTCACCTGCACAATGTAAGCAGTCATTGTTTGTATGCTTTCAAAGATGTTGAGGGTTATGTTTGGTGTGGCACCTGCTGCAAGTGTTACTGCCATAGTTTCTCCTATAGCTCTTGAAATTGCAAGGATAAACGATGCAAGAATTCCAGAAAGAGCGGATGGCAGAACAACTCTTGTTGTTACTTCATATTTGGTAGCGCCAAGAGCATAAGCACCTTCCCTGAGTGTGTGTGGCACACTTCTAATTGCATCTTCGCTCAGGCTTGATACCATCGGAAGTATCATTATCCCAACCACGATGCAGGCACTTGCGGCGTTAAAGATCTCTGTTTCTGGTATCAGCTTTCTGATAATTGGGGTTACAAACAGGACTGCAAAGCATCCGTAAACTACAGTAGGTATGCCAGCAAGCATCTCTATTACTGGTTTAACGATTCCGCGTGTGCGTTCATTTGCATACTCACTTAGATATATAGCACTCGTAAGTCCCACCGGAAGGGCAATAATACTTGATCCTATCGCTATAAGTAATGTACCATTAATGAGTGGCAGCACCCCAAAATGAGATGGTGTATAAGTTGGCGCCCATCTTGTCCCGGTTAGAAATTCGATGATACTTACGTCTCTAAAAAAGGAGACTGTTTCAGAAAGTAGTACCAGCACAATACTGATTGTAACGAAGATGGATATTAATGCGCATACAAAAAGATAGCGTTCAATAATCTTTTCCTTCACACTGTTATAGCTATGCACTGCCACGTTTGCAATCCCTTCAGTTGTTGTGTCCATGCAGTAGTACTTTCAACAGAGATAAAGTTGGTGTTTATGTTTGGGTCATAGATTGCCAGTCCCTCGCTCTACAAGATTTGCTCTGCGCGATCTTTAAGTTTTTCGTTATCTATACGTATCAATATCAAGGTTACTGCTAACGTAACATACGCTGCAATGTTTAACAATAAGGGAAATATAACGTCTGTGCCATGTATGCCGCCACCGCCTATTACCAGCGGATGGTGTGCTCTCCAGAGTCTAATTGAAAGAAAACTTAATGGCACGCCCATAAACCCAACAACTCCAAACACTGCTGATAACCTGGCTCTTTTCTCCGGCTCTTCGATTGCCTGTCGCAACACGAGATAAGATAGGTACACAAGGAATACTACAAGTGAGGTGGTGAGCCTGACATCCCATAGCCAGTAAACTCCCCATGCGCTTTTTGCCCAGATAGATCCGCTTATCAGTGTGAGTGCTGCAAATAACACACCAACCTCGGCAGCAGAATATGCTCTAAAGTCCCACAATTGTGCCTTGAATTGCTTCTGCAAATCATGGACGGTACGACCGCCGGTTCTAAGATACATGACACTCGATAAAAACATAATAGCAAATGCAATATATGCGGTCATTGCTATTGGTAAATGAAAATAAAAAATTTTAAAACTGCTTTGATAGTCATGCCACTGCTGGTCGGTCACAAACTCCCCGCGTTCACCGGGATTGACAGGAACAGGTGCAATAGTAAATACCATGATACTGGCGTACATGACTAAAACCAGTGACAAAAACATGAGAAATTTTTTAAGTGAGACGGTCATTTGCGAAAGTCATGGTTTATATTCCATAAAATCCTTTGCATTTGAACGATAGATGCTGGAAAGGCTATCAAATTAGCTTTAAAAGTTCCGGTTTCCAATTTGATGGACCTCTCTACTTACTTATAAACAGGAGATATTATATACCATAATTAATAAGTTTTAAGTAATGTCTCGTAAAAAAGATAAGAAAGAATCTGAACATAAAAATCGAAGTAATCTGTATTTTTTTATTGGTTTAGGTATATTCTTATTGATAGCTTTTATGGTAATTGTTCCAACAAAGACACATCACTATGAAGTTGAAGTTTCTTATACTGATACTGAAACATATACTAAAAAAGAACCTTATGAAATGCAAGAATCATATCAAGTACAAGAACCTTATCAAGATGTAGAATATTACACAGATAATGTTCCTGTAGAGCAAAGTGTTCCTTACACTGATTACGAAACAATTGTGTATAATGCCCCGTCTGGACAATATTATCCTATTTGTGGTTCTGATTGCAGATGTACGGATTATAGTTCTTGGACTGGGAATTGTATTCAGTGCACTTGTTTAGTTGCAGTAACTAGATATAAAAATCAAATTGTTTATCAAGATATCCAAAAAGAAAGACCAGTTACTAAATATAGAACTCTAACAAAATACCGTACCGTTACTAAATATAGAGATGTCGAAAAAACAAGAGAGGTTATGAGAACTAAAATGGAGCCAAGACAAATGGAAGTAAATTGGATACTTGGCTTTAAAATGCCTTTTAAATTA
>CAJHIR010000043.1 GCA_905067535.1 Candidatus Argoarchaeum ethanivorans | reverse complement strand
CTTTTGATATTGTAAAAGCAAAAGTGATCGATGTTAAAAGTATGAGGCTTACGACTGCAGGGAAGGAACTTGGAGTGATGAAAGCCTTCTGTTCAAAGTGCAGGCAGCAATTATATAAAAATGGCGTCAAACTGGTGTGCAAATCATGCGGCAATAAAGAGACAAGAAAAACATCAGTAAACTACGGAACAGGCATAATATAAGTCAGGAGAAACAAAAAATGGAAGTTAGAATTCTAAGTAAAACAGATACCGACCTGAAACTTCATATCGGTGGAGAAACCCACAGTTTATTAAATATTCTTAAAAATGAACTTCTTACAAACGAGTGTGTTGATGTGGCAACTTACGACATTAAACACGTAACCATTGGTGACCCGATACTGTTTGTGAGAACAACTGACAATCACGACCCGATCGAGGCAGTCATTGAAGCATTAGAAAACATAAACAATCTTTGTGAAGAGTTCAAAGAAGCATTCAATAATAGTGCGAGGGACGAGATTCGAACTCGCGGACTCCTATGAGAACAGGTCCTAAGCCTGTCGCCTTTGACCTGGCTGGGCAACCCTCGCCTTATGTTTTATGTGCTCTTGATTGCTAGCACAATCAAGAATTATGCAGTTGATAGTTATTTTCTGCAGAACGAAGTTGTGCAGATTGTCTTACCTTATCAATGATAGCAGCAATGCTTTTTGTGTGTGCAGTCGGTTTTCTG
This sequence comes from Candidatus Argoarchaeum ethanivorans, assembly GCA_905067535.1. Next base: position 8,403 of record CAJHIR010000043.1, on the reverse strand, counting down.
CCTGGTCGAGGATTGCCGAGTGCTGTCCATCTGCTACCTCGCCAGTGATTTCCTCTCCCCTGTGTGCCGGAAGGCAGTGCAGTACTGTGACATTATTTTTTGCATGCTGTAGCAGCTTACTGTTTATCTGGTATTTTTTGAAGTCATTCAATCGCTTCATGGTTTCTGCTTCATCACCCATTGACACCCACACATCTGTATAAAGTACGTCTGCCCCTGCTGCCGCGTCCTCCGGATTGTCTGTAAGTGTTATGCTTCCTCCAAGTTCTCTTGCCTGCATTACGATGTTCTGGTCTGGCTCATAACCTCTTGGTGTTGCAATATTAATGTGTATGCCTTCAAGACTGCATGCAAGGATGGCGCTGTTGCATACGTTGTTACCGTCGCCTATCCACGATAAAGTAAGTCCCTTCAGGCGTCCTTTGTACTCCCTGATGGTCATCAGGTCAGAAAGCAGCTGGCATGGGTGCTCGATGTCTGATAGTGCATTGATAACTGGGATGGTCGAGTGTTCTGCAAGCTCAACGAGGGTGTGATGGTCGTTAACCCGTGCAGCCACAGCATGAACATATCTTGATATTACTTTTGCAGTATCTGCGATGCTCTCCCCGCGTCCAAGCTGTGTGTCTGCCAAGTTCAGGTATATGCTGCCACCTCCAAGTTCACGCATCGCCACCTCAAAGGATATGCGTGTGCGTGTAGAGCTTTTTTCAAAGAGCATGGTGAGAGTCTTATGTTCGAGTTCCCTTGTTATCTTTCCACGCTTTCGTTTTTCTTTGAGATCATCTGCTTTATCAAGTAAACTGTTGATTTCTTCATGTGTCAGGTCATTGATAGAAAGAAGATGTTTCAACTCTTTTACCCCTTCCGTAACACCTTCATGTGGTCAATTCGCTGCTGGATTAACTGCTCTGTACCTATATCGTGCCTGGAATATAACCGCCCCTGGATGCCATTCACCGCCTTTTCTGCACGTTGCTCTGCTTTTCTTAAATCTTCTGCAATACCAACAACAGCAATTGCACGAGAGCCTGTGGTATAAATCTTACCATCCCTCTCGTATACGCTTGAATAAAACAACAAGGCATCATCAACCGATGTTATTGTTACTTCGCTGTCTTTTAGGGGGTGCTCCGGGTATCCTTCTGGCACCATGTATTTGCACACAGAAGCTTTTTCTTCGAAAGTTACATCAAGATTGTTCAGTGTACCATCTGCCACATGCTGTGCAACATCGATGATGTCTGTTTGAAGCAGTGGCAGGGTATTCATCGCTTCAGGGTCTCCAAAGCGAGCGTTGTATTCAATTACCGTTGGGTGATCTGCAAGCATGAACTGTCCATAAAGAACTCCTTTATAGCTCATATTTTCGCTGTTTAATGCATCTATTGTCTGCTGCATAATTTCTTTTGCGGAGTCAAGGTCATCACGGTTCATAAATGGCAGTACATCAGTTGCATCATTGTATGATCCCATGCCGCCTGTATTTGGCCCCTTGTCTCCTTCATAAGCTCTTTTATGATCCTGCACTGCTGGTGTGAATGCAAGGTGTTTTCCATCACTGAATGCCTGGAGTGTGAATTCCTCACCAATAAGACGTTCTTCGACTACCACTCTATCCTTTTTAAGCACCTGATCAGTGTATTGTTTTGCTTCTTCAGTGGTATTGAAATGGTCGCCCATCACGCGTACGCCTTTGCCGCCGGTGAGCCCTGCTGGTTTTATAACTACATCTTTTATCTCGTCTATAAACCTGTGAGCCTCTACTGCCTGTGTTTGATCAAAAACCTGGAATATAGGACAACCTTTGATTTTATGTTTTTTCATAAAGTTCCTTGTCCATGCTTTATCAACTTCGATTCGTGCAGCATCCTTCGTTGGCCCAAACACACTGATATTATGCGTCTGCAGTTTGTCAGTTATTCCTGCTGCAAGTGGTGCTTCTGGCCCTATAAATGCAAGCTCAATGTTGTGTTCTGCTGCATAAGCTGTGATTCGGTCAACATCGGTTTCTTTTACCAGCAGTATGTCCTCTGATAGTTTTGTAATCCCTGGGTTTTTTTTAGACATTGCAGTGTATAGTAAGACCTCGTGTGTGCTTTTTTTTATTGCTGCTGCAATGGCGTGTTCTCTTCCTCCACCACCTACTAATAATACATTCAAATCATATCGCCTCGATTTTTATAGTTCTAATAATTGTCAAGTATCGTTTTTACAGTTTCTTTATACTCTTTTTTCAAAGAATATATGTTATGGTTGCCCGTTACATCTATACGAAGGACACCCAGTCTGGTGTTCATAAGTCCTACCATGGCAGAAACGCCGCGGTAATTCATATCAAAATCCTTTGATGTAAGATATTTATAAATAGCTTCTGTAGTAAATGTGTTATCTTCTAAAAATAATTTTAAAACAGCTTTTCTAACGTTTGTATCATCGTGTATTAGATACCTCTTTGTCCGCTCTCTGATGCGCTCATCAGTCTTGCTCAGCATCATCACTCCTTAGTATCCTGTTCTCAAAGTTCATTGAATATCTTACTCATAACTATGCAAGGGTTATAAATCTTACTTTTTAGGCTATCAACTTCCAACCGAGTTTATTTGTACGTAATGTCAGTGCTTTTTTCCAGTATCAAAAGAAGTTTTTTTGCCCATTTCAGTTTTTTCTTTTTTATCTCATTGACATTGGAATCTTCAAAATCGAATCCAATGAGTGTAATACTTGCTGCATTGAAATGTGCTGCAAGAAATACGCATCGGTCACCATCAGTGAACCCAGCAAAGTTGTAAACATTATAAAGCGGCTTTGTTTGTGTTGTGCCAATCACGTTTTCAAGTTTTGGCACGATACTTGTGATTGCTTCGATGTTATCGCCATGTGCATGTGCTAACACGATTGTGCCCTGTTTACTCGCCTCTATTTCCGCTTCGATATTATCAGCATCAAGGTCAGTTACGATGATTGTTGGCTGTATGTTTTGCTGGAGCAGTACCTCGGTTGCACCGTCTGCTGCAATGATCACATCATAATCAGTTGTATTACTTTTGTTGAGTTCTGTGGCAAGTGCTGGGGCATTTCCACAGACAAGCACCCGGTTTCCCCCGATTAATTTACTGAGCACTGCTGGATCTGCTGTGTGTTTATGTTTGTTTAGCAGTTGTGATAGAAGATGGGTCGCACGCTCATCCCCAGCATGGTCAAAGCCCATATCTTTTATTATTTGTTTATAAAGTAAATCCCATTGTGTGAAGTCCATTTTTCGTTTTTTCCTGTTGTTCCTTCCTGTAGTTAAACTTAGCTCTTTTACGTTTTTCACACTCCAGTCGCTGACCACGCCACCCCTGAATAAAAAAAGCAGGGCATCTTCTGGACACAAATCCTGATGCTGATGAAAATAGTGATCTAAAAAAATCGGAAGCGTTTTTTGGTTAATTACATTGTATCTGGTATAAAGAGCCTTTTTTTGTCCAATCCACAATTTTTCAGATCCAAAAGATACAGAAAACCCCCACGTACCATTCTTGGGCGAGGGAGAAAGGGTAATTCCTCCCTCGTAGTCTACAGTCAAAAAGGAGCCCGAAACAAATACAATTATGTTTTATTTAAAAGTAAATGTGCCTCTTGAAAATGCCCTTCGGTATTTCGTATCTTTCATCGCTTCCTTAACTGCAGAGGTCAGATCTAACGCTTCGTCCATAGGAACTCCCCAGAAGTTTCTCCCTATTATTCTTCCTTCAGCGCCGCCTTCCATTACAACTTTTGTTTGCTCTACTAACTCTTCCTTAGCATTTCCTTTAATCTTTGGTCCACCGGAGACCACCATGAATGATTCGGGTGCAGCATCTGTAAGATATGTTACTCTTTCAACAAGTTGTTCGTGTGATAATTGTTCACCCTTTTCAGGCTCAAACTCTAAATATTTTTCTATGCCTTTAACCTTTTTTTCCTGGCTCTGTATGTATGCAAAATACTCATCCCTGTTTTTATCGGTTACTGGAGCCGGGTACTTTGTTTTAATTATATCTGCGCCCATTGAAGCGGCAAGGCTGCATGCTGTGCTTGTCCAGTATAGCGTATCTTTTATATTATCAACTCCCTCTCCCCTGGCATAAGCCCAGACGACTGCTGGAAACCCATTCGCATGAGCTTCGCGTACAACCGTGGCAACTCGGTCCATATCTTTCCTAATCATGTCAGATCCTGGGTAAAGAGATGTTCCTATAGCTGTTGCACCTAGATTCACAGCATCTTTTATATCTCCGATAATTGACTGTATCGAGGCGGTATCCGGCTGGTTAAGCCTTCCATCGATCTTGTAAATCAATGGTAAATCTGGTTTCACAAAATTACTGGCATAAGCTGCAACACCCGGATGCAGTACATACGCAGAATAGCCGCCTGCATTAGCCAGCTCGGCAACTGCTCTCGGGTCTGCACAGCCCCGCCCGGTCAGTTCAATCTCTTCTGGGGTTGGATTTTCTCTCCTCCACTTGAACAGATGTCCAGTTCCATGCTCTATCAACTGGTCAAATGGCAAACTAAGAAAAGTTCCATGTCCAGGTCCATTCACATAAAGCATACTATAAAGTTTCTTTAATATTGCTTCACTACGGTTATAATTTTTAAAATCCTGGAGTTTTGGTCTACTTGCAAGATTTGCTTCAACATTGACATTCATTTTTCCACACCAAACTCTAATAGGATTCGGGATTTATAAACCTTGCTCTCACAAATCCTGCTGTGCGAGGTTATCAAACACTACCTGCTTTTGTAGTACGATGGTTTGTAAAAAATAAAGCTTAGGGCTGAGCATACCGATGCGAAACCGCACACGATGCGATAACTCTCTATCTGTGTGAGAAAAAGACCGCCTGCAACATCATAAAGCCCTCCGCCGATAAAAGAGCCAAATACAGAAGCCATGCTTATAACTGCGGTGAGTAACCCAATGGATGTGCCTTTATCGGTATTATGTTTTAGCAGCGTAAGCACTGAACCAACATACATAAATGACCACGAGACTGCAACAGCAATCATGCTGAAGACCACTTGATAGTATGCTGTGACAAAACACAAGCTTGCAAAGGCAACAGTCGACGCTAAATACCCGATTTTAATAAGCTTTTCACTGTTGTTGGTTTTAAGCTGCTGCATAAAAAAGAACTGTAAAATCGGATTAATAGCATATATTAAACCTATCACAAGTTCCTGTGCACCAAGAGCTTTTAAATACAACGGGAAGATTATCCACACGCTGCAGGCACCTGCATGGCGTGTAAAATAGGTAATGTAAATATTCCAGTTTTTTTTAATTGTTTCAATGGAAAAGAGACTTTGTTTTTGTTTGGTGGAATGGATGTCTGGTAGTCGGACTAATAAAATGAAAGACATTAAAAAAAATATTGATGATAAAAAAAATATGCCTTTCAAGTTTGCTATTATTCCGGCAATTAGAGCACCTGCTGTCCAGCCGAGAGCACCGAAAGAAGAAAATTTTCCAATATCTTTTTTTAATGAGTGGACATAACTTATTAGCACCGGGGGAAACATCCCTGCACTAAAACCTGCAAGGGCCCTGATAAATGTAAGATTTTGTGGGGTTGTCGCAAACATTTGAAAAAAGAAAAATAAAGCAGAGGCTGCAAAGCTAATATATAATAACATTCGTTGTGAGTACATATCTGCTGCCCGCCCAAACATATATGAGGAAATAAACAGTGCAATTCCATAAACAGCTCCAATAATTCCTATCTGTGTGTGCGTTGCTCCAAGCTGCTCGGCAAACAATGGTATGTAGATCAAGCACATGAAGGTCGACGAATTTGTAAACAGCTGGATTAGATTTAATCTCATCAAACACCTTTTAGAAACACCTAAGAATATTTTGTAGTGGTTAATAAACGTTGACGCTACTGTTTCACACAGCTAACAAATAAATTCAAATCCTGTGTGAAATGAAACTTACCAACCCACTCCATGACTTGCTGGCAATATAAAACTTGTATCTGTTTTGAGCTCCGTTTTTCTATGCAAATACTAAAACTTTTTATCCCAAAACCAACAATATATCACGTCTGGAACAAAATTTAACCTGACAAGTGTATATATTGACAAAAGAGGGTAAATACGTTATGCCAAGTATTTTAGATAAAATCATTGGAACAGGCTCTACAAAAGAACCTGAAGCTGGAGAATACAGCGAAATTGATTTGAGTGAATTTGAAGCGGACATTGAAGGTGAAGGACCCTGCATGTATATTAAAATTGCAGAGCTGACCGGGCTTGAACAACTCCCAAAGCTTAAAGAAGAAATCTATAAAGGAAATGCACTGCTAATTGATATATCTGCTACAAAACGTGATAAAATGACGTTAGAACGTGTTATTAAAGAGCTAAAACATGTAACTGGCGACGTTCATGGCGACATTGCTGGAATCGGTGAGGATCAACTCATTGCAACACCGCATAATGTTAAGATTGACAGATCAAAAGTAGTTGTGAGAATGTAGTTTGTAAGGTTTGGATCGTGCTTTCCAGAAGACCAAAAGCCGCTGCTGCGTTCTCTATTCGTGTATTGTCGGACTCATGCTATTTTGGCATCTGTTGAGTGTCTGGTGTGCATTTATGTCGCTCAAGTACTGCATACTCCGTATGCAGAAAATAACTATCAACTGCATAATTCTTGATTGCGATGGCAATCAAGCGCAGAAACGCTCCCGCGGATATTGAAAAACTGTACAACTTCGTTGTGCAGAGGACAACCGGGAACTTTCGATTCTCGACTGTGAAGCAGTCGAGTGCAAGAGAAAATGGTTGCGTTTATACTTTCCTATACGTTAAAAAAATAGGGATAGAATAATATGGTTAAGCAACATGTAAGAAACAGATAGTAGAAAAGATAATAATAAGTCACATCGAGGACAAAAATGGTAATTAATTTATTTTCATGGGTAAAACGCCTTTTTAAGAAGAAGAAGGCTAAAATAGGTATCTATGGGCCCCCGAATGCAGGAAAGACCACTCTTGCAAACCGCATAGTGCGCGACTGGTCTGGTGATGCTATGGGACCAGTATCACATATACCACACGAAACACGTAGAGCGCGAAGACGTGAGGATGTTATCATAGAAGCAAACGGTACCACGGTTATGCTTGACATCATTGATACTCCAGGGCTTGCAACCAAAATAGACTTCCATGGATTTATGGCATGTGGGATGGAAGAAGAAGAAGCCAAAAGACGAGCAAAGGAAGCAACCGAGGGAGTAATAGAAGCAGTCAAATGGCTTGAGGATCTGGATGGAGTAATACTTGTGATGGACGCAACAGAAGACCCGTTCACACAGGTAAATGTCACCGTTATCGGAAATATGGAAGCAAGAAATCTGCCTTTGGTTATTGCAGCAAATAAAATAGATATGCAAAAAGCTTCACCAGCTCGTATTAGGGGGGCATTCCCGCAACATCCCACCGTACCAATATCAGCTCTTGAAGGGATAAATACAGACCAACTTTATAAAGAAATAGCAAAGCGGTTCGGGTGAATACAGTATGTCACAAAACAAAAACAATTCCCAAACAAACATACAACTTGACTTCATATCAGAAAGTAAACTTGCACAGATGGCCCCTATGGAAAAGATACGTATGGTACTTGATGAGGTACGCTCGGGAAAGATTATCGTCCTTGAGCGCGGACTTGCACCAGATGAGGAAGCAAAGCTCATAGAAATGACGATGACTGAAATAACACCAGACGAGTTTAGTGGCATAGAAATCGAAAGCTACCCAACAGAACAAAACACAAGCTTTCTCAGAAAAATACTGGGCAAAACCACCACCAAAACACGTCTAACAGTTATTGGACCAGCTGATCAGCTCAAAACGATCAAAAAAGATAGGGACATAATCACAGCCATCGTAACAAAATAATAGAATAAAGATGATGTAATCATGCCGCACCAATGCACAAAATGCCATGCCATTTATCAAGAAGGCAGTACTGTGATACTGAACGGCTGCCCAGAATGCGGGAACAACAAATTCGAGTACATCAAAGAGAGAAAAGATAAAGTAGATATTGATAACATCATTCAAGAAGCACCCACGACCAAGAAAAGAAGAAAAATGACACCTGAAAGTGTTGAATCAGTACGAATAATCTCGACAGGTGAATACGAACTCAACCTTGATTCGCTGCTTAATAGAGAAGATATAGTACTTGGACTGAAAAACGAAGGTGAATATATAGTACCACTAACAACAATTTTCGACCAGCACAAAAAGAAAAAAACTATAGAAAAAAAGAAATAAAAATTGAAACTCTGTTGTGGCTCGTGAAGATCTATGCAATCCTGTGATTCATATCCTTGTATATTCCTTACGTTTGATTACGACAAA
>CAJHIR010000042.1 GCA_905067535.1 Candidatus Argoarchaeum ethanivorans | reverse complement strand
GTTCAGAGCTTATAGGACTTAAGAAAAAGATCAAGCTATCTGAGAGTGGACACAAGCTTCTTAAAATGAAGCGTGATGGGCTCATCATAGAACTATTTGACATTCTTAATAAAGCTAAGAATGTGAGAAGTGAAGTTGAGAAGGACTATGAAATTGCTCAACAAAATCTGAACATTGCAAAAGCAATCGAGGGTGTGGTGGCTGTAAAATCCACTGCTTTTGCTCTTAAAGATGCACCAGTGATAACGCTCGAAAGCAAGAACGTGATGGGTGTGGTGGTTCCAAGAATCAAATCGACCAGTGTTAAAAAAAACATCATCGAGCGAGGCTATGGCATCATTGGGACAAGTTCGCGCATCGATGAGGCTGCTGATGCCTATGAAAATCTTGTTGAAAAAATCATCATTGCAGCAGAGATTGAAACCACGATGAAAAAGCTTCTTGACGATATTGAAAAAACAAAGCGTCGTGTCAACGCGCTCGAGTTTAAAGTCATTCCGGAATTATCTGAGGCAATGGATTTTATCATGCTGCGGCTTGAGGAAATGGAAAGGGAAGAAACATTCAGACTGAAGAAGATTAAATCATAGATGTCCACGTCTGACCGCATTTTTAATTTTCTGATACGTCAGTATGAAGATCCGGAATCACGCATTTTCATTATGACATGGTGGTGGCGAATTTCGCTTGCAATGCTTGTGCTTGGTTGTTTTATCATTTGCTATATATTATTCGAATAAATCATTTTCCATAAATATATTAGATTTTTTGGGTCTTTGGTATCCCGCGTTGTAGTGACCAAAAGCATAGGAGACTTTTTGATATTTCAAAATCAATTGTTAATAAGACATCTTTACAAGCACCTCGGATGATTTTTGTTGTAACGTCTTTCACATTGTTTCTATCTCTCTGCAGTCAAAAATTTCATTCATAGTACATTTAATATTTTCAATCTGGAACTCTTCTTTTTTTCTGTTTTCTATTGTTGAAATATCGTGGATGTCATTTGTGTAAAATTCACATACTCTTTGTGCTTGTTTTTTCGTTCTGGCACTAACCGATACCAAATAGCTTTTAGTAAGTACAACCTGATATGTTTTCATAATTCACTTTTTCTTAAAATTTTAATATGGTCATCAATAAAATATTCTACTAATTGAGGAATAAATTTACCTTTGTACGGATGTAACCTATGAACGTGTTTTGTTCTTTCCGATTCTTTGTATTCTACAAATGACAAACGCCAATTAAGGTCTTTACCTAATTTCTTTTTCCACTGTTTTTCTTTGTCATAAGAGTCGTAATATTCTTTTAATTCTTCAATATTTATCAAGCGATTCCCATTACTTCCATACCTTCTTATTCTTCCGTAACACACCTTGATATTTTCTTTTTTTCCCTGCCTGAACTGTAAGTGACTCTTGACCCTCGCAAGTACTACACACAACGTGAGTAGAAATAACGAATCTTGTGATTATAACTTTTGGAATGACTATACTTAGCTAAACAAATGCTACAAGTTTATTTCTATCTGGTATATTTTCTCAGGGTTCTCTTTATGCACCCTGTAAAATGGTTCTGTGCCGTACACTTCAATCAGTTTTTTTGTTTTTTTAGGTACTGTTTTTGGTCCAAGTACCGCTCCTGGACGCTTTAAATCATCGATATAGTCGGTTTCCATCACAAAACGTGCGCTTGTCTGCAATGCTTCCTCTACAGCATGTTTTGATGAGATAATCCCGGGAAATAGTCCAGTATTTTCAAATTCTTTTATCATCGGTGGTGCATAATGTTTTACCACTCGCTGTGGAGACATTCCCGTTTTTTTTACTATATCCCATAATTCATGCAACATTTCAATGGTTGTATCTTCTGTGTGAAGTTGTACTGCACAATCAAGCTCTCTTGATAGGATCATTGCATGCTCTATTATGTGATTGGACGCATCCCACATTTCTTTTGATACGGGATAATGAGGTCTTCCTGATTTTAAGCCAACTGCAAGTTGTTTTTCTACATATTTGCCTGCGCAATCAAGCCCCTGTTTCATCAAATCCACCACCTCTTCAAGTGGTCGTTGTTCAATCAGTTTAGATATTTCGGCTGGGTGAACTCCAAGTACCACAAAAACGCCAACCCCCTGTTCTCTAACTGCTTTTGCTATTGTAAGTGTCTCATCAAACACTTTTTTGTAGTCTTCAGCCTGTATGATGTTAATCCCGATTGTCCATGATGGTTTTGAAACAAGAACGATGTGCGTGCCGCCACTGTTTACAAAATCCCGCACTGCATCTAAAAAACGACCCCGTCTGTCAAGATGTATATGATTGTCAAGTATTGGGATACTCTGCATTACAGAAGACCAAGACTATCGAGCTCATCCATAATCTTGATAACAGCATCTTCGGCATCAACAGGTTTTTTGCCACCTGTGACAACAAGTTTTCCACTGCCAAATATCAGCATTACTACCTTGGGTACTGAAAGTCGATATACAAGACCCGGAAACTGCTCTGGCTCGTATTCGATGTTTTCCAGACCAAGTCCAATGGCGATAGCATTGAGGTTAAGCACAGTACCAATATCGGCAGATGCTACGATATTTTGAACGGTGACCTCTGGCTCATCAGGTATTTCAACATTGGTTTTGCGTATTCGATCAAAAACCTGTCCAAGACCTTTATGCACCTCGGGTATACTTTTTGCACCAGTGCACACGATTTTACCACTTCCAAACACGAGGGCAGCAGTCTTTGGATTGGTTGTTCGGTATACTACTCCAGGAAATCGTGCTTTATTGTACTCAGCATTTTCAAGAACTTTAATAACTTCCTGTAAATCGAGTTTAGTTTCAACGGAGCTGGAAGCTACAACATTTTCGATTTTAATCGATTTTATGGCTTCTTCAACTTTAGACATAATAATTGTATCTATTATACTGTTATTATTTAAAGCTTTATAAATCTTTTTAACTTGACTTGACTTTGTTAAGAGCCTATCTGGGAAGGGTCAATACATCACACGTTATTTTCTACTCGATTGCAAAGCAATCGAGAGTTATTTTTGCACATGGCGTGTGCGGTTCTGCACAACAAAGTTGTGCAGTGCTTAGTAGCTTGCAGGAGCCAAGAATTACCGGTTATCAATCGTCCTCATGCACACCTTTATATTCCGCCTCAACACAATCGAGCAGAATCTCACTGTACCCACACAGGTCATCAAGATTCCTGCATTGCGTCAACAACTCATCCCTACTCTGAACATACTCACCATGAACCAGTTCGTCGCCGCAGTGCACAACCAGCTGCTTGATGCTCTCAAAAGTCGTGTCAAGATGGAATTGCAGCCCGATGACCCTGCTTCTGCTTCCGTACTCGAACGCCTGGTTTTGGCACGCATCCGATTCTGCGACTCCTGTGGCTCCCGGCGGCAGGTCAAACGTGTCGCCGTGCCAGTGAAACGCTGTGAATCGTTCCGGAAGCTGTCTGAACACCCGGGATTTGCTGGCAGCGCAAGTGAGCTGCACGTCGAACCATCCAATTTCAGGGTAGTGGTTCTTGTGGATTTTTGCGCCGAGAACGCTTGCGATTAGCTGGGCGCCGAGGCAGATTCCAAGAACGATTCTGTCGGAGTCGATAGCATTTTTGATGAAGACTTTTTCTCTGGCAAGCCAGGGGAACTCGTCTTCCTCGTAGATGTTCATCGGACCGCCCATTACGATCAACCAGTCGAACTCTTCCGGTTCAGGTAGTGGATCGTTGTTGTAGAGTTGTGTATCCGATATCTGGTGCCCTTTTGAGAGCGCCCATTTCTCGATATTTCCCAGCCCCTCGAAGGGAACATGCTGCAGGTAATGGATTCTCATCACAGTTTCCTCCTTTTAATACTCAATCGTGGACGGGACTTCTTAAAGGTTTTTTGTTATCAGTCTGTGAGCAACCCGCAAATCCTGCCAAAGGTTGTCCCGCCCAATCGGACAAAATCATCCCAGCCCCGGATCATCGATCGGGTCATCCCAAAGTCCGGATGCGCTTTCGGATGCCTCCGCCGGAATCGCTCGTGTCGTCCGGGGACTTCTGCGCAGCGAAAGAGATGGACTTCTCGCGTTCCCTTGAGAGGTTTTTAGTTCCTGCCTGCCGCCGTCTGGGGCCGCCGTCTCGTAGCTGAGTGCGGTCTGGTGCATGAGTGGGCATTTGCGGTTCCGGTCCGTATGATGTGGTTTTCGGTGTTTGCGAAAATCTGTTGCGGGAATGCTTGTCATCCGGTGATTGCGATGCCAGTTGTATCCAAATTGGAAACAACTCAAGCTGTCTGGATGCCCAGTATTTGACATCGCCCCGGTGCGGTCATGGCGTTGCGGTCTGCCAATGCGGGGACTTACGCCCCGTCCGTACCACCTCTGAATGAATTCGGAGGGCATCCGCGGAAGGAGGGGGATCGCGTATCGGTATGTATGTGGACGGGTGTTTGATGGTGGGTAAGTAGGAAGAGTGCCAGAATACGGCGCAGAGTTTGGTTATCCAGTTCGGCGTATGTGAAATTTACCTGTCTCTATAAAACCGCATCAACCGGAGCATTTGTTCCCAAAAGTCCTCTTTCTCCAGAGTATTAAGCAGTACATGTTGAAATTCTGCAATATTGCTGATATAATCCTGATGAATGCGATCTAATTCTTCGACCTTTCGTTTCGCTTTCTCTTCATCCCCATGCCTCTCTACTTGCCACTCAAAAAGTTGTTTCATAGTTCGCGTTGCATGCAGGTAAACACACACTACCAATGGACCAAACATCTCACGGAATTTGCGAAATTGTTGCATATTGGTTATAAGTATCTGGGAGCGACCTTTGCTTAAGTTCTGCCACATTATTCCTGTCTCTATTCCATATTCTGTGTACTTATCATGAAATGAATAGTTTATATTAAATTTAGTATGATTAATTTCATCTACGTGATAAATTTCTGGCCCGTCATCGTCGTGAATTTTGCGTGTAGTTGCCTTTTTTACAACGGTTATCGACTTTCGGCCAAAACCATACATAGCAGTTGTTAGTGTACGCTTACCAGCTCCCGGTGCCGCAGCTATTAGAAATATTACCGGTCCTCTCATATCTTTGTGTACAATTCCATTTTCATAACCTTCAACAAGATTTATGACTTGCTGGAGCATATCTTGAGGTTTCCTTATGTTTAGAATGATGTGGTCAAATAGCGTAATGTTATCAACATATTTACGCTGTATAAAATATAAACGATTCAATCGAGTTTGTCTTTGCCTTTCAAGTGGAACAGTATCTACCGGATTTATGCCGCGTGCCATCTCGCGTTCTTCCAATACCTTTTCGAGCTGATCAGCTGAGAGGTTCCTGAAAATGTATAGACTTACTGCTATACTGCCGAAAAACTGTTTTACTTCTTCTACTATTCGCAAATCGCTAAGTATAATAAAAACATTGTAACCCCGTCCGAGAAGATCCGTAATTTCTTCTGCTTTTATACCGTACGTGTAATTGTTCATTGGATAAACAAATGTATACTCCTCGTCGTCGATTCTGTCAACATGTCTGATATCATCAAACTCGCCCTTTCGTTCATTTCGAGTTGAGTATTTTGGTGCGAGAACCGCCTTAGAGGTTGCTTGATTTTGAATTAGATCCAAGAGTTCGGTCTTCCCTGAGCCGGACGATCCTGATATTATATAAAGTCTAGATGACATCTACAATTTCCTACTCACTAAACGTGACTTTGATCTTTTCTGAGAATTCTTCGAGCGTATCCCTCATATAATCCATAATATATAATAGATCATCGGTAAATACTTCAGTCTCATTACCTTTAGACTTTTCATCTTCAATCCAGTGAACAATCTCGGGAATAGTTTTGAGAGTACGATTTAAACTAACTTCTCCACTGAGTTTATTAGCTGCCTCCTCACTATCGATTATTTTAGCAGGTGCGATGAAAAGAAAAACGTCACTTATGAACTTGGTTTCTTTGATTCCCATTTTCGCGTTGGGATTGTTACGATATCGCCGTTTTGAAGTTCTTGAAATTGGTCCATCCAGATAAAAATACGCCCAATCGTATGGGCCAAAATTATGAATGTCACTCAATACCCGTTCATACCCCCTCTTTTTAGGGTTCCATACCCCCAAATTGATTATGTCACTCCGGTTTTCCATCATGTACTTTGTAAATTCAGCATTCGGTAGATATAACTCCTCTATAAGCTCCCGTTCAGCACTTACTGCTGTTGACACATCACCAATATCAACATGGCCACCTGCCGACTTATCCCAAAGCTCCCAGTTATCCGTTGCTTTCTTGGAACGCTGGTGTAATAACATCTCACCCTTCCTATTAAATATGAATAACCATACCGAATATCTTTGAAAGTCCGTATTGTAAAAAGCCTTCCTTGGGAAGATTCCACGAGGGACCCCATTCTTGTCATACATGACCAACATTTCATCAGAAGGATTGGATTGATATATTCTGCCCTTCTGCTCATCTGTGTAGAAATCAATATACTCGTTCACCAATGAGTACCAAACATCATTATATTCTATATGATGATACATTTGCACTGATGGGACTTCAACCGAGACAGGGCAAATGTATAATTCTTTGTCAGATCGGATTGCATTTAGCGATAGACGAAGATTCACCTGCTCAACCTGCAACCGCTCAACGAGGAGTTTTTTTTCTTCGGGGGTGGCAGCGCATTTCATTACAAACTCTCGCAATCTTGACACACGATCGCGCGATTCTCTTAATTTCGCAAAACTCACGCGACTTCTTGCAACACTCGTGTCAGTTGACAAACTTTGATAGAATAGATTGCTATCATCCTCATAAAATATATTTAAATGAAGATTCTGATTTTGCACCAACGCCCGATATATCTCTTCAGAACAGTCCACAAGTTCATCATACAATGGCATTGTTCCAATAATGGTTAACTCGTTAGCGGTATTTTTGATCAAATCAACTAAATCCATAGTATGCCTCTATATAGTTAACGCAAATTTTCTTCATCGTCTCAGTTATGAATAGCTATTCCCCTTCTTCTTTAATCTTTTTAATCCACTCAAGGACTATTTCTTCAAGCTCAAGGTCTTTTGAATAACGTTTATACAAATCTTTTATTAAATCAAAAGGCATCTCTGGAAGATCCTTGTGACGAAGTACCAAACAATTTTTGCCTTGAAGCTGCATCATACCTAATTCATAGGCAACATTCGGGCTGAAGTTGTTTCCCTCTTCAGGTTCGTCAAACAAGGCTATTCCATACTTGCAACAGTAGAGAACCGCAATAGGGTTATATATGTTTTCTGTAATATCCCACCCCCGTTGGTCTGACCGGACGCAATTGAAACCACTATTCTCAAGATTGTTTTTAATGAATGGGTAAACAAGTTCATTGGTAGGTCGGAACTTCATCATAAGAAAAACATTGCGGTCATAAGGAAATAGCTTAAGGCGATTTTGCATTTCCTTCTTAAATCCAATGAGCGGCTTTATAATTGGAAATTTATCTGAATGTGAAATCGCTAAAATACCTTCCGGTTCAAATGAATACTTTTTTAATAACTTGTCAATGATGCGATGAAGGTCTCGTTTGTTTGAGTTATTTATGATGACTTCTTGATAGAGATCGGATTGTCTAAGATAGTCATCCCATACAAGTTCCTGCCTTGATAGTCGAAAATTAATGGATATATCGTCATAACCGTCATTTTTTAACCTTTCAATTACTTTTTCATTGTCAGAATAAATGAAAACTGGCACGGTGCAAACTTTTGGATAATCATTGACAATCTGTTGAATTGTAATTCTATCGCGAACTATGATGAATACATTTTGATATGAAGCAAGAGCCTCATCCACTGCTGCTTTAAAGAAACCATATTTTTCACCACCATATTTGTATGAATAAAAGTTAGAGTTCTTAGAATGTTCATCGAACTCTGAGTGTGATAAGAAAATTAAATCTAAATGCAGTTTTCGATCAATTTCTTCATGCCTGTGCTCCCGAGTGGTGAATTTTTGCACGATGGTTGCCACATCGCGGCTTGAATACTTTTCACTTATGTGTTCTATCATGTCGGTCTTTCCAGTCCCGGCTGCACCGTCAATCAAAAATAAATTCACCATTTTCGATCACCTGTTTCTCATTTTATCTGTAAGTTAACACTGGACTTTCGAGTCTAAACCCTATTCCTATACATATTATATGTTTCTATCCACCCCTCCCATCAGTCACGTCGACCTTGGACAGAACCGTTCGAGCCCGAGCAACTCCGCAACCCCCGCTATGCTGATCCCATAAAAGACCGCCTTCTCCTGCGCCATCTCAAGTATCGGCTCAAGGGTCCCGTTAACGACCGTCGTCCCCGTAATAAGCGCCAGATCGCACCACTCCAACACCTCTTCCGCATCCGTACTACCGTCCAGCACCACAACACCGGATTTCTCCTTTCCGATATTCTCCGGGTCCATATCCAGTATCTTGAGATCATGCCGTTCAGAGCAGCGCCGTGCGTGTACCGGCTGAAATCCAACCAGTGCGATTCTTGACCCCCGGTGCCCCTCAAGAAACTCGACCAGATCCAGCCCGCATTCCTCGGGACCAGCGTCCTTGCAGTGGACGCTTCCATCGATCATCCCGAGACTCCGCATCACCGCGTTCAGTGTTGCAACAAAGATCGCCCTTCGGTAGTTGTTGTTGAGTTCCATGGCAAGGACATCCTGGAGCGTCCCTTCAAAGTCGCCGTACATATCTGTGAATGCCTGACCAAAGCTGCCTCTGAACTCTGCCTGCATCATCCGCTCACGTCCTTTTAGTATCGGAAAGTCATCACCTTCGGGGTTTCCTATTGCTTCTTCTGGTGTCAGGGGTTTTGCCCTTATGATCACTGCCTCTTCTGACAGGTTGTTTTCCGCTACAATTCTTTCGATTTTCTCCTTTATTTTTGTGTACATTTTTATTACCTCTTGCAATAACAATTGATCGTGCAGCCGACACAGTTCTGGATATATCCCATGGCAAGGACTGTCAGGATAAGAAATCCCATGCCGATAATATTTAATAGTGAGTGTGTTCGATTATTCATTGATACGCCTGTTCTGTGACCGTTCCTTCATTTTACTGGAAGACGGTAAGTTACTGTAGATGCTATATTATATAAAACTTGTGATATATGAGGCTGTGTGTATAGTCCCGAAACAATTCAGGTATGGG